>JABZYJ010000029.1 GCA_015265235.1 Selenomonas sp.
GAGGATGCGCGCGCGGCGATTCTGCGCCATGCGACGAGCAAGATTGCCGCCGCCGCCGACCTCGAGACGATTGCGACCCTCGGCTTTCGCGGCGAGGCTCTGCCGACGATTGCTTCCGTGTCACATTTTTCCCTCCTGACGCGGCAGGCGGCGGATGATCTCGGCACGCGCGTCGACATCAGCGGCGGCGGTGCACCCTTGATCGAGGACGCGGGCTGTTCGATCGGGACGAGTGTGCGCGTCGAGGATCTTTTCTTCAACACGCCCGCGCGCAAGAAATTTCTCAAGACGAATGCGACCGAGGCGGGGAAGATCAGCGATTACGTGATCCGTCTCGCGCTCTCGCGCCCTGACATTGCGTTCCGCTTCATCAACAATAACCGTATGACCATCATGACGGCGGGGGACGGCGACCTCGCACGCGCGATTGGGAGCATCTACGGCAGCGACGCGGCGGGCGCACTGATTCCGCTGGACTTCTACGACGATGCGGCGGACATCCGCATCACGGGCTATATCTCAAAGCCGTCGCTGATTCGCAGCAGCCGCGCGTGGCAGACCTACATCGTCAACGGTCGGACGATCCAGAACCGTGCGATTGCGAAGGCGATCGACAATGTGTACCGGTCCCTCGTGCCGAAGATGGGCTTCCCGCTCGCCGTTCTCGTCATCACCGTACCGCAGCGCACGATTGATGTGAACGTGCATCCGCAGAAAACGGAGATGAAGTTCGAGGACGAGGGGCGTATTTTTAAGGCGGTCTACAAGGCCGTGCTTGACGCCATTCGCAGCGCGGCAGGAGAGACGACGGGGATCGCCGCCGCCGTAGAAAAGCCGAAGTTCCACTATGAGGCGATGCCGCTCGATGTGAGCGCGTCGCCTGCGTCGGCGCCCTTTGCCGCGCCTCTACGCGGCTATGCCGCCCCGCCGCCGCACCCGCAGACCGTCCACGAGGCAGTGCAGTGGAGGGGAACGCGCGTCGATCTGCGTACGGCACAGGATGCCGTGCAGGAGGTACGCAAACAGGAGCGCGCGGCGTTCGCGGATGTACCGTCTGCACCGCAGGCGGCACAGGGGGGTGACATCTCCATGGAGGAGCGGATGCTCCCCATCGGGCAGGTCGACCTCACCTACATCATCGCCCAGAGCGCGGCGACGCTCTACATCATCGATCAGCATGCGGCGCATGAGCGTATCCTATTTGACCGCTTTTCGGCGCAGACGGATGGGATTCCCTCCCAGCAGATGCTCGTGCATGCCATTCTCGCGTTTGATGCACACGAGGCACAATATATTGAAGAAAATGCGGAGCTCTTTGACCGGCTCGGCTTTCATCTGGAGGCGGCGGGGGAGCGCACCTATCGCCTGACGGAGACGCCCGCTGACGTCCCAACGGAGGAGGCGGAGGGCATCATCCGTGAGATCCTCGCATCCCTCGGCGACCTGCACGCAGCGACCCCTGCGAATCTGCGCGAGGCGGGGATTGCGACGATGGCGTGCCGTGCGGCGATCAAGGCGGGCGAGGAGCTGAGCATTCGCCAGATGGAGATCCTCTTGGAGGAGCTGCGTGCGACGCCATTTCCCTTTACCTGTCCGCATGGGCGCCCGACGATCCTGAAGTTCGGTACGCATGACCTCGCGAAGATGTTCAAGCGCACGGGGTTCGGGCTGTGACGCGCGGGACGGTCAGTGCCGTCGTGACGACCGTGCGGCGCGGGCAGAAATTTGCCGAAGCAAATCGTGCACTCGCGGCGCGGACGGCGGCAGAGCTCGGTATCCCGAACGTTCCGCGCGGCAGTGACTCGCTCGACGAGATGCGTACGGCGTACGGCGTGGATGCCGTGCTCGTCGCACGGCGCGGCCTTTTGACGGCGGTGACGGCGGAGGGCGAGCTCTTCTTTCATCCCGGGATGGCACATCTGCGCATCAAGAATCTGCGGAGCGGGCAGGGCGACCACCTCGTCCATGCGCTCGGCCTCACGGAGGGGATGTGCGTCCTCGACTGCACGCTCGGCACGGGGGCGGATGCCATCATCGAGAGTTTTGCCGTCGGGGCGGCGGGCAGCGTGACGGCGCTCGAGGCGAATCCCATCATCGCGGCGGTGATCGGCGACGGGCTCGCACATGCGACAGGGGATAACTACGAGATGCACGCGGCGATGCGGCGCATCAGCGTCCATGCGGCAGATGCGCTGGACTACCTGTGCGCACAGGCGGACGGCAGCTATGACGCCGTCTACTTTGACCCGATGTTCCGCCGCCCCGTTCATGAGAGCGAGGGGATGAACGCTCTGCGCGTCCTCGCGGATGCGCGTGCCCTCACCGAGGAAGTGATCGCCGAGGCGCGGCGCGTCGCACGCCGCCGCGTCGTGATGAAGGAGCGGCAGGGGAGCAGGGAGTTCGCCCGTCTCGGATTCACTGACCTCGCGGGCGGCAAGTACAGCCGCGTCGCCTACGGCGTGATGGAGATTCCCTAAACTCCGTCAAACAACCTCATAATTTATACTTAAGTTTCCTTTATGTTCTGCCGATATACAAGGTGAAACATTTTATTTTTGTGCAAAAAAGGAGGTGAGGCAATGAGAATTGCAGACGATTCGATGGCGCTGGTCGGGCAGGGAAGCAGGGGGACCGACCATGGACGAAGAGCGATGGGCAGCAGCGGCGCATCGTTTGCACAGGTACTGGAAGGGGCGAAGGAACGTGTCCGTTTTTCGCAGCACGCAGAGGAGCGGCTGCAGCGGCGCGGTGTGACGCTCACGAACACGGAGCTCGAGAAACTGGGCAGTACGATTGACCGCATGAGGGAAAAGGGGGCGCGCGAAGCGCTCATCTACATGAAGGACAGTACGGCGATGGTCGTCTCCGTGACAAACCGCACCGTCATCACGGCACTTGACGACGTGACGGCGGCAGACAGTATTTTCACGAACATTGACAGTGCAGCCATCATCTGACGAAGCCGGACCTACGGGAGGCTTTTGACCGCGCGCGACTGGTGCGGTCAGCGGGATGCGGGGGCATCCTCATCCGTGCATTTCCTCAGAGGGGAGTGTACGCACATCACAGAGATGGCTCTTCCTTTGCGCTGTCAGACTGGCAAAGGAGAGATTCATTATGATCCGTTCCATGTACTCGGCTGTTTCCGGTCTGAAGGGACACCAGACCCGCATGGATGTCGTCGGCAACAACATCGCGAACGTCAACACGACGGGCTTCAAGGCGAGCCGCGTCACGTTCGCGGATATGATCTCGCAGAACCTCTCGGGCGCATCCTCGCCGACCGGTACGATCGGCGGCGTGAACCCGAAGCAGATCGGTCTCGGTATGTCCGTAGCGGCGACCGACCTCCTCTATACGAACGGTTCCGTCCAGCAGACGGGCAAGAATACGGACGTCGCGATCTCGCGCGGCGACGGTCTCTTCATCGTCTCACGTGGTGAGCAGAAGTACTATACGCGCAACGGCGCGTTCTCGTTTGACGCCGAGGGCAACCTCGTCCTCCCGAGCACGGGTCTCTACGTGCAGGGCTATATGGCAAACAACGGCGTGATTGCCATCGCAGGCGACAATACGACGAAGATCCGCATCCCCGCCGGCAAGTCCATGGAGGCGACGACAACGGCGACGGCAACCTATACAAAGAACCTCAATGCGACGACGCCGGGCTACGAGGTGGCAAACATCCTCGTGCGCTATGCGGACGGCACGTCAGGGACAACGAATAGCTATAACCCGCAGGAAAAGGGCAAGCTCGTCCTGACGATGGATACGGGCAAGAAAATCTACCTCGACGGCACGGCTGCTGCGCAGACCGTCGGCGGGGCTCCCACCGGAGCACTCTATACATCGAAGATCTCCAATGTCTCGGCATCGACGACAGGGCCGGTGGATCTCGAGCTCAGCCTCGATCCGGCCAATCCATCCAGCCCGCTGAAGATCAACGGTGCAACAACACCGGTTAACCTCACAGGACTTACGTCGGGGACGTATCAGTTCGGTGATGTCTACAACATCAGCGGTACGATCACGGGAATCGTCGCTACGAGCCCGACCGATGTCGAGCTGACCCTCGGTACGGACAACAATATTACCCCCGGTACGGCTGCGACAGTCACCGTGCCGCGTCCGACGAGCTTTACCTACTCCATCAATGACAAGTATTCGGGGCAGATGAAGATCTCGAAGATCGTCGCCAATCCCGGAGCGGTCGTTGCGACGGTGGACGGCAACCGTGCGGCAGTGGCGGCGGCAGTGACGGTGACGAGCGCCGTACAGAACTATTCCCATACGGGCAGTGCGGCGGACGGCAACATCGTTTCCGTTACGCGTGAGTCAACGTACGAGTATGCGGGACGCCGCGTCTCCAGCGTGGTGCTGAACACGAAGAGCGGCACGTCCATCGACGGACTGATCGGTACGAACTATGCGCAGAACGATACGTTCTACCCCTCGGTGACGACGACGATTGCCGTCTACGATTCGCTCGGTGCAAAGCACTCTGTTCCCGTCGTCTTTACGAAGGCGTCGAACAACAAGTGGACGCTTTCGCTCGGCAGCGGCGGCGACTCGTTCAGCATTCATGAGGCGGACGGTACGACGACGACGATCGCCCTCACGAAGACCGATCTGAAATTCGATACGTCGGGTTCGTACATCAGCGGGTCGGCAGGACTGAGCCTCTCCTACGAGAACGGTGCGGCACCGCAGCAGGTCGCCCTCAACCTCGCTGCCATCACGCAGTACTCGGGGACGTCGACGATTGCGGCGGACTCCGACGGCAACGCGGCAGGTACGCTCGCAAGTGTTGACATCGACAGCTCGGGCGTTATTACGGGCACGTATACGAACGGTGTCCGTCAGAAGGAAGCCCAGATCGCGATGGCGCAGTTCAACAACCCCTCGGGTCTCACGAAGCTCGGCGGCAACCTCTATCAGGAGTCGAACAACACGGGTACGCGTACGATCAGCGGCGCGGCGGACATCGGCACAGAGCTGACGACATCGGCACTCGAGATGGCGAACGTCGATCTCGCCGATCAGTTCTCCGACATGATCATCACACAGCGCGGCTTCCAGTCGAACTCGAAGATGATTACCGTCTCCGATGAGATGCTCGAGACACTGATCAATATGAAGCGTTAAATCGAATCATCATTTGAAAGGGTCGCCCTGCGGGGCGGCTCTTTTCTCCTTTAAGATATAGCCTCAATTTATACATCTTAGGCTTTACTAATGAAGTATACAGATGTATAATAAAGCACGCTGTTATTTTACCTGTGCAGAGAGGGGACTCTGTGTAGAATGGGGGAGTTATTCTCATGGAAATGCTGCTGGGCTTTATAGTCCTCCTCGTCTGTCTGATTGTCGGTGTACGGCACGGCGGACTTGGGCTGGCGGTGATCAGTGGCTTCGGCCTCGTGATCTACACGTTTATCTTCGGCTATCAGCCGGGAAAACCGCCGATCGATGTCATGCTGATCATCCTCGCGGTGGTTACCTGCGCGGGCTTCCTGCAGACTTCGGGCGGTCTCACCGTCATGCTGAAGTATGCGGAGAAGTTCCTGCGCAACAACCCGAAGCACGTCACGATTCTCGCGCCGCTGACGACGTGGTTTCTGACGGTGCTCTGCGGTACGGGGCACGTCGTCTATACGATGTTCCCGATCATCTACGATATTGCCATCAAGCAGGGCATTCGTCCCGAGCGTCCGATGGCGGTCTCGTCCGTGGCGTCGCAGATGGGCATCTGCGCATCGCCGGTCTCGGTCGCTGTCGTCTCGATGGTGGCGTTCCTCTCGGCATCGGGGCATGAGTTCACCGTGTTCCAGGTGCTCTCGGTTTCCATCCCTGCGACGGGGCTGGGCGTCTTCTTTGCGGCGCTTTGGAGCTATCGCCGCGGCAAGGATCTCGATCAGGATGAGCGCTTCCAGGAGTTCATCCGCGATCCGGAGAACAAGCAGTATGTCTACGGTGATTCGGAGAGCCTTCTCGATAAGGAGCTGCCGAAGGAATACTACCGTGCGATGGTGATCTTCTTCATCGGCATCATAGCGATTGCCGTGCTCGGCAACTTCCCTGAGCTCCTGCCGAAGTTCCCGCCGAAGCCGGATGCCGCGCCGAAGGCGATCTCGATGGTTGTCGTCATTCAGATGGTCATGCTGCTCGTCGGTGCAGTCATCCTCGTTTCCTGCAAGGTCAAGGCAAAGGATGTCGGCAACTCACAGGTGTTCCGCTCGGGGGTTGTCGCCCTTGTTTCGGTCTACGGCGTTGCGTGGATGGCGGATACCTATTTCATGAACCACATCGCATTTCTCAAACAGTTCCTCGGTGCGGCTGTGCAGTCCTATCCGTGGGCGTATGCTGTGCTGGCGTTCCTCACGTCGAAGCTCGTGAACTCGCAGGGCGCGGCGATTGCGATTGTCGTACCGATGGCGATCAACGTGGGTGTCGATCCGATCCTCATCCTTTCGTTCATCTCGGCATGTTACGGCTACTTCTTCCTGCCGACCTATCCGTCCGATCTCGCGTGCATTGGGTTTGACCGCTCGGGCACGACGCGCATCGGCAAGTATATCCTGAACCATTCGTTCATGATCCCTGGTCTGATCGGTGTCTCCTCGGGATGCTGCGTCGGCTATGTGATCGCACATCTGCTTTTCTGAAATATACCATAAGAAAGGGCTGTTGCACGAAGCCTCGTGCAACAGCCCTTTCTGTCGAATATGATTTCACTCCGTATGTGATGCGTCGTCTCTGTGGCGGAGGATGTCCTTGCTGAAGTCGATGAAGGACTGCGCGGCGTTCGAGATGTAGCGGTCGCGCTTCCATGCAAGTCCCACGTCAACGTAGACGGGATTGGCGAGCGGGAGGGGGCGGATGCCATGCGCGCCGCTGGCAATCATGTCGAGCAGAAAGGCGTTGCCGACACCGCTCGCGACGAGCCCCATGATGGTGACCACCTGATTTGACTCCAGAACGATGTTCGGCGTGATGCCTGCCGCATTCATCTTTTGCAGCATGGTCTGCCGCAGGAAGGAGCCCTCCTTCAGCATGATGAGGTTGTGATCCGCGATGTCCTGCATGGTGATCGCCTTGCGCGCAGCAAGGTCACCGTTCTCGGGCACGCAGCAGACGATCTGACGGCGTGCCATCGGCAGGAGCTGCAGATTGGGCGCGGCCTCGGGAATGATGATGATGCCGAAGTCGAGCTCATCGCGCTCCAGCTGTTCACGGATGGCGACCGAACCCTCCTCGTGGAGGTAGACGTCGAGATGCGGGTAGCGCCGCTGAAAGCTGGAGAAGATCTCGGGAAACAGATATGCGCCCATCATCGGCGGGATGCCGATTTTGATCGTCCCCTTCAACAGCTGCTTGTAGTCGTTGATCTCGAGAACGGCATCCTGTATGTTGCGCAGCGCCACTTCGACGCGCTCCAAAAAGACCGCACCTTCGGGGGTCAGCGAGAGCTGCTTCTGGCTGCGGTCAAAGAGCTGGATGCCGAGCTCGCTCTCGAGTTTTTTGATCGCGACGGTGATGTTCGGCTGGGAGACGCGCAGGCGTTCGGCGGCACGCGTGATGTTTTTCAGACGGCTCGCCATTTGGAAGTATTCGAGCTGTCGCAGTTCCATGAGATCACCCTCCAATAAACTTTCTTTATACGTGCTCCATTATATCATACTTTCAACCAATATATGATAGGATAAGAAAAATTTATCGAAAAATTTTTCTTTGTTTTTTTTAAGATTTTTTAAAAAGGAGGTAGGATTTTTCCTTGCGTTATGGAATAATATAGGAAGATGTTGACGTGTGTCTGACGGATCAGACGGGTATGCGTTCGGCGACGGCGAGAAATGGAATGGGGGCCTTTGTTTTGGAAAAATCAACAGTCATCGGGCTTGTCATGGGCGTGATCTCGATCTTTGTTGGTATGATTTTGAAGGGAGCACCGCTGACGGCACTCAACAACCCTGCGGCGTTCCTGATCATCATCGGCGGTACGTTCTCGTGCCTGTTCATCGGATTCCGGATGGAACAGCTGGGAAACTTTACCAAACTGATCAAGAAAACCTGTCAAGTCCCGCAGCTCCAAGAGAAGGGGCAGCTTGTGCAGCAGTTCATCGAGCTGTCGCAGATTGCGCGCCGTGAGGGTATCCTCGCCCTCGAGAGCAAGGCGCAGGAGATCCAGGATCCGTTCTTCCGCACGGGTCTCGGCATGGTCATCGACGGCATGGATCCGGACTTCGTCGGCGATGTTCTCGATGCGGAGCTGGCGATCATGCAGGAGCGCCACGCAGAGGGGCGCTCGATGTTCACGCAGGCCGGCACATACGCACCGACGCTGGGCGTTCTGGGCGCGGTTGTCGGTCTGATCGCAGCACTCGGCAACCTGAATGATATCGACAAGCTCGGACATTCGATCGCTGCGGCGTTCGTTGCAACGATTCTGGGTATCTTTACAGGATACGTCCTCTGGATGCCGTTCGCGAACAAGCTGAAGATCATGTCGGAGCAGGAAGTCAGCCAGAAGCGCATGATCATCGAAGGGATTCTCTCACTCCAGGCAGGCGACTCGCCGACGGCCATCGAGGCGAAGCTCATGGTGTTCATCCCGCAGACGGAGCGTGAGGCACTGAAGGGAGAGGGCTGATATGGCACGTAAAAAGCATGCAAAGCCCCATGAAGAGGAAGCGGGCGAGGCTTGGCTCCTGCCGTATTCCGACCTCATGACACTCCTTCTGGCACTCTTCATCGCACTTTTCGCGATGTCGCAGACGGATGCATCGAAGATGCAGGCACTCGCGCAGGCGTTCACGGCGGCATTCAATATGGGCGGCCCGTCGTTCTTCAGCGGGATGGGGCCGTCGACGTCGATGAGCTCGGCAACCGTGACCACGGGGGCAGATACGGCGGATGCCGCCTATATGAAGGAGAACAATGACCTCTCGGAGGCCAAGGCGAAGCTCGACCAGTACATTCAGGAGAACAATCTCCAGGATCAGGTGAGTACGGAGCTGAACGAGGAGGGGCTGATGATCCGTCTGAAGGAGCGCGCCCTCTTCGCCTCCGGTTCTGCCGCTCTGCAGGGGGAGGCGGAGCGCATTGTGCCCGTGATTGCAGGGGTGCTCTCCTCGCTTCCGGAGCGCGTGACGATCTCGGGACATACGGACAATGTGCCGATCGCAACGGCGCAGTATCCATCGAACTGGGAGCTGAGCTCGGCGCGTGCCGTCAGCCTGATGCGCGGCGTGATGGCGGTGCAGCCCTCGCTGAATCCGGCGCGGTTCAGTGCGCTCGGCTACAGCGAGTATCGTCCGATTGCGTCGAATGATACGGAGGAGGGGCGTGCGCAGAACCGCCGTGTTGAGGTGTTCATCGCACGCAGTATGCGCTTCTCCGGTGCATCGACCGACGGCAGCGACAATGAGCCGAAGACGGGGACGACGGCTCCTGCGGCGATGGCGACGGCACCGACAACGGCTGCGCCTGCAGCGGGCAGTGCGGGAGCGTCCGGCGACGCGTACAAGCTGTCGACGGATATGCGCCCGGCACCGCAGTCGCCCGGCGTCGTGCCCGAGCCGCTGCGGCACTGACAGGCACGGCAGGGATGTATCCATGAATTTTGAAGGGATTATTGCGTGGCGCAATAATCCCTTTTCTGTTATGATAGAGGAGATGTCATGATTCTGGGTGTCGGCTGCGATATTATCCGCGTGTCACGCGTGGCGCGTGCGGCAGAGAAGGAGCATTTCCTCACACGCGTCTATACGCCCGCTGAACGTGCCTACGCCATGCAGCGCGGCGCAGGATGTGCGGCGAGTCTCGCCGCGCGATTCGCGGGCAAGGAGGCGGTGCTGAAGGCGTTTGGCACGGGGCTGCGCGGCGGTACGCTCCACGATGTGGAGATTCTTCCTGATGCGCTCGGTGCGCCCGAGGTGCATCTTCACGGATTCTTCGCGGCGCGTGCGGCGGAGATGGGCGTGACGCGCGTCTGGGTTACGCTCAGTCACGAGAAGGAATATGCGACGGCTTACTGTATATTGGAGGGTCAGTGATGAACGTATCGTTTGCAGAGGATATGCGTCGGATCGACGGCGCAGTGGAAGAGAGCTACGGGCTGCCTGCTGCTGCCCTGATGGAGAATGCGGGGCGGCGCTCGGCCGAGGAGGCGGCGCAGTTGATCGGCGGCGCGGCAGGCAAGGTGTTCGCCGTCTTTGCGGGCGGCGGCAATAACGGCGGTGACGCCTTTGCTGCGGCGCGGCATCTCATCAATATGGGCGCGCGCGTGAAGATGTTCTTCATTGGGACGGAGGAGCGCCTTAGCCCTGCGGCTCGCGCGATGCACAGCGCGCTGCGGGCGATGGGCATAGAGATCCGTCCTCTTGCGGGGGATCGCGACTGGGATCGTCTGCGCGTTTCGCTGCGCTTTGCCGATGCGGTGGTGGACGGCATTCTCGGCACGGGCGTCAAGGGGGAGCTTCGCAAGACCGCACTGCGCCTGATCGAGGAGATCAATGCGGCGGGCAAGCCGACGCTCGCCATCGATATTCCGAGCGGGGTGGAGGCGGATACGGGGCGGATTGCCTCCATCGCCGTCCGCGCCGATCGGACGCTCGCCCTCGGCCTGCCGAAGGTGGGGCATTTCCTCGGGCAGGGAGCAAATGCGGCGGGCGAGCTGCTCGTCGATGATATCGGCATCCCCCATGCCCTTCTTGCCGGTGAGGGGATGCGGCAGTCACTCATCACACAGGATGCGGCGGCAAAGCTGCTGCCGCCGCGTGCGCGTGACGCACATAAGGGGACGTGCGGACGTATTCTCGTGCTCGCTGGTTCGCTTGGCATGACGGGGGCGGCGGCACTCGCAGCAGAGGCGGCACTGCGCGTCGGCGCGGGGCTCGTGACGCTCGCCGTGCCCGAGCGCATCTATCCCGTTCTGGCTGCGAAGCTGACCGAGGTGATGGTCGTTCCGCTGCCCGATGAGGGCATGGGCTATTTTGGCGGAGAGGCTGCACGACAGAAGGCGCTCTCGCTTGCGGCACGTGCGGACGCCGTGCTCATTGGCCCCGGCATCGGGCGTGCAGCGGAGACGGGGGAGTTTGTGCGGCTCTTTGCCGCAGAGGTCAAGGCTCCGCTCGTGATGGATGCGGATGCGATCGCGGCGTTCACGGGCCATCTCGATGCGCTGCGCGATCTGCCGCAGGTGCCGATTCTGACGCCGCATCTCGGTGAGTTTTCCGCGCTCCTCGGCGTGGAGACGGAGGAGGCGTCAGAGGATCTGCTCCGCATGGCACGGGACGCGGCACGTGATCATCAGGCGGTGTTTGTGGTCAAGGGGGCGTGCACCATTGTGGTCTATCCCGATGGCGATGCGTTCTTTACGACCTGCGGCAATGCGGGCATGGCGACGGCGGGCGCAGGTGATGTGCTCGCGGGCGCGATTGTCGGGCTGATGCGCCAGATGGAGAGCGGGATGACGCCGATTGTGGGCGTGTGGCTGCACGGATATGCAGGAGATCGCGCCTACGAGAAGCGCGGAAACGGTCTGATCGCGGGCGATATTCTAAAGCGTCTGCCGCGTGCACGCAGAGAGCTGGATGCAGCGGCGCGGTAAATCCATTTGACAAGGACGAACGATGGTACTATGATAGGACGTACATTTTGAAAGAAGGAGGCGCTTTTATGGCAAAGGCGGATTTGGACTGGGAGAATTTGGGGTTTGCCTATCGTTCTCTGCCGCAGCGTTATGTGTCGAACTATGCGGATGGGAAGTGGGACGAGGGAGGCCTGACCTCCGACGCGACGGTCGCAATCAGCGAGTGTGCGGGGATCCTGCAGTACTGCCAGGAGGTCTTTGAGGGGCTAAAGGCCTATGAGACGGTGGACGGGCATATTGTGACGTTCCGTCCCGATCTCAATGCGGCGCGCATGTATGACTCGGCGGCGTATCTGGAGATGCCCTCCTTTCCAAAGGAGCGCTTCCTGGAGGCGGTCGATGCAGTGGTCAAGGCGAACCGTGACTACGTTCCGCCCTACGGCACGGACGCGTCGCTCTACCTGCGCCCCTTTATCTTCGCATCGGGTGAGGTCATCGGTGTGAAGCCCGCCGATGAATATCAGTTCCGCCTTTTCGCGACGCCTGTGGGCTCGTACTTCAAGGGCGGCATCAAACCGATCCGCCTCTGCGTGAGCGCGTTTGACCGTGCGGCTCCCCACGGTACGGGCCATATCAAGGCAGGATTGAACTATGCGATGAGTCTGCATGCCTATATGGCAGCGCATGCAGCAGGGTTCGACGAGAATATGTTCCTCGATGCAGCAACGCGCACGCACGTCGAGGAGACGGGCGGAGCAAACTTCCTCTTCATCAAGAAGGACGGCACGGTGGTGACGCCGAAGTCGCCGTCGATTCTGCCGTCGGTGACGCGCCGCTCGCTGGTCTACATCGCAGAGCACGTGCTCGGGCTGAAGGTGGAGCATCGCCCCGTGGCGTTCGAGGAACTGAATGACTTTGCAGAGTGCGGCCTCTGCGGTACGGCGGCAGTGATCTCTCCCGTCGGCTCGGTGACGCACGGCGACAAGGTGATCGCGTTCCCGAGCGGCATGGAGCACATGGGACCTGTGCTGCAGAAGCTCTACGATACGCTGCGCGGCATCCAGCTCGGTACGGTGGAGGCACCGGAGGGGTGGATCCGCAAGATCTGCTAAATTTAGGAAGCACGGATAAATTCAGCACCAATCTGACGGACTTCATTTTATCAGCGACTCCTTGAATATATTTCGGGACGGATGTATGCGGAGGAAATCCTGCACGCACCGTCCCGAAATTTTTTTTTGAGGGCTCCTCAGGTCACAAGGATTTTTCCCATTTGGCTAGAAGTGTTAATATATAGAAACGGGATGCAAATGGAATGGGATGCTTGGAACGTGGGGGATTGCCATGCCACTTGATTTTACGATGCCGACGCAGTTTCGCGGCATCCTTTCGACCATCACGCCGCTGGATGTTCTGGACATCCTGATCGTGGCGGTCATTCTCTATCGTGTCTACGTGATGCTGAAGGATACGCGCGCCATTACGCTCGGCAAGGGAATTCTCGTCCTGCTCGGTGTAACGGTTGTGGCGAATTACCTGAATCTGCACGTGATTTCGTGGCTCCTGCAAAAGGCGGTGACGCTGCTCTTTGTCGCGCTCCCGATTGTTTTTCAGCCGGAGCTGCGCCGCGCATTGGAGCATCTCGGACAGGGCAAGTTTTTCCGCCCCGGCACGCTTCTCGACGATGAGGAGGCACAGAGCACGATCCGTGAGATCCGCAGCGCGGTAAAGATTCTCTCGGCGAATAAGATCGGCGCGCTGCTCGTCATCGAGCGCGACATGGGGCTCAACGATATCAGTGCGACGGGCATCCAGATCGACGGTCTCATCACGTCGGATTTTCTGATGAATGTGTTCATTCCGAATACGCCGCTGCATGACGGTGCGGCGGTCATTCGCGGCAAGCGACTGATCGCGGCGGGCTGTCTCCTGCCGCTGACGGAGAACCGCTCGCTCTCGACGGAGCTCGGCACCCGTCATCGTGCGGCCATTGGCCTCTCGGAGCAGTGCGATGCGCTCATCGTCGTGGTGAGTGAGGAGACGGGGACGATCTCGATCGCGGAGAATGGGCATCTCCACCGTCATCTGGACGGTGAACAGCTGACACATATCCTGACGCCTGCGTTTGCCTACAGTTCGCGTTCGTCGATTCTGGATACGATTCGGAGCTGGAGGGAGAAATCATGAGCAGACTTCGCAGCCTCGTGCAGCATAATTTGCTCGCCAAGATCGCGGCACTTATTGTGGCCGTTATTCTCTGGCTCTATGTGATGAACGATCAGAATCCATCCATGGAGGCGTCCTATACCGTCCCCGTGGTGATGGAGCATGTGCCGGACGGCTATCAGATGCACGCGGCGGACGATACGGTGACGCTGCGCGTGCGAGGAGCGCGTTCATCTTTTGTGACAGCGGATAGCAGTGATTTCCATGCGCGTGTGAATTTGTCCGACTTTGCGGAGGGAGATCGTCTCTACGCGGTAGAGACGTCGATCCCATACGGTTTTGAGCTGGTCAGTGTGTCTCCCGATCGGATCGACGTGACGCTCGATCGCATCGTTCAGCGCGTGTTCTCGGTGCTGCTGACGGTCAACGGCACGCCGGCGGAGGGCTTCACGGTGGATCGCGTCCGTCAATCCGTCGAAAAGGTGACGATCGAAGGACCTCGCTCCCTCGTTGATCAGGTTGCCTCCGTCGCCGCCTATTTCAATATGAATGGGCGCAAGGAGGACGTGACGATGGGGCTCCCATTGGTCGCACTGAATACGGACGGAAAAGAGGTGCAGGGGCTGACGATGCATCCGGACACGATGGAGATCTCGGTCAAGCTGACGCGCGGTCTCCAGCATAAGGTGGTGGAGGTGCAGGCAAAGCCGCGCAGCGATCTGCCGCCGCAGCTGAAGCTCGAGAGCGTGACGGTGCAGCCGGCACGTATCGAGATCACGGGAACGAAGGAGATACTCGATAAGGTGACGGGCATCGAAACGGAGGCTTTCTCCCTCGCGGATGTGAAGGAGAGTGGTACGCAGCAGGTAAAGCTGCATCTGCCCGCCGGCGTGACGGCGACGAATCCGACGGTGACGGTGGAGATTAAGGTTGGGCCGATGCAATGATACGCATTAAGAATCTCTCTGTGCCGTATGATGAGACACGCACCCTCACAGAGCTTGCCGCAGAGCGGCTCGGTGTATCACCCTGTGCAGTGCACGGGGTGATTGTCGTTCATAAGGCGCTGGATGCACGGCGCAGGAACGGGGCGCCGATTCGGTGGAACTATACGCTCGATGTGACGGCAGACGGCGCGCGCGGCATCCTCACGCGTCTGCGTCGTGACGCGCAGGTCGGGCGAGCAGAGGAGCACGGTTCACTCCGTGTTCCACCCTATACGCCGCAAGAGGGGCGTGAGCGCCCCGTCGTCGTGGGGTTCGGCCCCGCGGGGATCTTTGCCGCATGGCTTCTCGCGCGTGCGGGGGCGGCACCGCTCGTCCTCGAGCGCGGGCAGGATGTGGATCGGCGTACGCGTGATGTGGCGCAGTTCTGGCGTACGGGGCAGCTTGACCCTGCGTCAAATGTCCAGTTCGGCGAGGGCGGCGCGGGAACGTTCTCCGACGGGAAGCTGACGGCGCGCAGCCGCGATCCACGGATGAACGAGATCATCGAGGCGTTCGTCGCGGCAGGTGCGCCCGGGGAGATACGGTATCTGCAAAAGCCGCATATCGGGACGGATGTGCTGCGCACGGTGGTGAAGCGCCTGCGCGAGAAGATTATCAAGATGGGCGGCGAGGTACGCTTTGGCGCACAGGTGACAGACATCACGATGACGGCGGGGCGTATCGCTGCACTCACGGTGAATGGATCAGAGCAGATCCCCGCACGCGTGGTGTTTCTCGGCATCGGGCACTCGGCGCGTGATACGTATGCGATGCTCCATGGAGCGGGCGTGCACATGGAGGCGAAGCCGTTTGCCGTCGGGGTGCGCATCGAGCATCCGCAGGATTTCGTGGATCGGATGCAGTACGGAGCAGCGGCGGGGAGCCCATTCCTGCCGACGGCGGACTATGCCTTGACCTTTCGGGATGAGGAGGGCGGCCGTGGGGTCTACTCCTTCTGCATGTGTCCTGGCGGTCTGGTGGTCGCAGCGGCGTCGGAGGAGGGGCATCTCGTGACGAATGGGATGAGCAACTACCGCCGCGACGCAGGGACGGCGAACAGTGCCCTCCTGGTGCAGGTCACCCCCGCCGATTTCGGCGGGGCGGTGCTCGGCGGGATCGCTTTTCAGCGAGAGCTGGAGCGGAGTGCGTTCTCTGCGGGCGGCGGTGATTACCGAGCACCCGTGCAGGCGGTGGGCGATTTTCTCAGCGGTCGGACGGGGACAAAGGATTTTGTCGTTGTTCCGACGTACATGCCGGGGGTGCGTCCTGCCGCCTTGGGCACGATTCTGCCCGATGCGTGCAGTGCGTCTCTGGCCCGTGCTCTGCGCCACTGGGAGCAGCGCGTGCCGGGCTTTGGTGCGGCGGATGTGCCGCTGACGGGCGTGGAGGCACGTTCCTCTGCGCCCTGCCGCATTCTGCGCGACGCAGTGACGATGCAGTCGGTCAGCGCGGCGGGGCTCTACCCGATCGGTGAGGGCGCAGGCTATGCGGGCGGGATCATGAGTGCCGCACTCGACGGTATGAAAGCCGCACTTGCTTTTTTGGAGCGAATACAGTAGATTATGGTGAGGATAAAGGAAATGTGACTGTGTGGGGATCCGTACAGTCCGATGCACAGCAGATGATGCTGAAGATACACAGGAGGCTGTTATTGTGAGACTTTTTGGGACGGATGGCGTACGTGGTGTGGCAAATACGGAACTTACGCCGGAGCTGGCTTATCAGCTTGGACGCGCGGCGACACTTTATTTCGGAGCACATTCCAAGGTACGCCCGCGCATTCTGATCGGACGCGATACGCGTGTCTCGGGTGAGATGTTCGAAGCGGCACTGACGGCGGGGATCTGCTCGGCGGGCGGAGCCGCTCTCCTCGCTGGGATCGTGCCGACGCCTGCGATCGCCTATCTCGCGCGTGAACATAAGATGAACGCGGGCATTGTGATCTCGGCATCCCACAATCCGTTCCCCGATAACGGCATCAAG
>JABZYJ010000002.1 GCA_015265235.1 Selenomonas sp.
TTGGTACCTGTGATTCCAAGTGAAGAGGATTTCCCATATGCTTTGCGTTTAGTATCTGAAGTATTGGAATCTAATGGTTCTAGCTCCATGGCTTCCGTATGTGGGTCTACATTATCTTTGATGGATGCGGGTGTACCTATTAAAGCGCCTGTAGCGGGTATCGCTATGGGTCTTGTAACTCAAGGGGAACACTATACAATTTTAACAGATATTCAAGGCATGGAAGATGCTCTTGGAGATATGGACTTTAAGGTGGCTGGCACATCGAAGGGGATTACAGCCATTCAGATGGATATTAAGATTGCCGGGATCACGCGAGATATTCTTGCCTCAGCCCTTGAGCAGGCAAAGCAGGGAAGAGCCTTTATCCTCTCCAAAATGCTTGAGTGTATCGATAAGCCGGCAGAAGAGCTCTCGCCTTATGCACCGCGCGTAGAAACAATTAGCATCGACATTGAGAAAATACGCGATGTCATCGGTACCGGCGGCAAGGTCGTACGCAAAATCATCGATGAGACTGGGGTAGATATCGACATCCATGAAGATGGGAATATCTTTATTACATCTCCCAACACAGAGGCCATGAATCTCGCGCGCAAGATGATTGAGGATATCGTCCGTGAAGTACAGGTGGGAGAGGTATACACCGGTCGTGTGACGCGTTTCTTGAAGTTTGGGGCATTTGTCGAACTCCTCCCTGGGAAGGAAGGACTCTGCCATATTTCTCAGCTTGCCAAGCACCGCGTTGAAAACATTGAGGATGTTGTTCATATTGGCGATCAACTTGAAGTCAAGGTCGTCGAAATCGATGAAAAAGGGCGTATCAACGTCAGTCACAAGGTACTGCTCTAATGCTTCAAGTTTACACCGGAAACGGTAAGGGAAAGACGACCGCTGCAATTGGATTGGCAATTCGTTCTTTAGGGGCTGGGCATCGTGTATACATGATGCAGTTTATGAAAAGCCTTGCATACGCAGAGCAGCATATTCTAAAGGATTTAGCGAATATGATGCTGGAGACAACGGGAAAGCCCTTCTTTATTGCTGAGGAAGGGATGGTGGACGAAAAGACGAGGCTTGCTTTGGGGGATGATCTTGTCGTTTTTCCACACGGACAACCACCACATGACTATCTTGCTATGATGGTTGACGGCATGGAGCATGTCACCGAACTCCTCCGCAAACAAGTCTTTGATCTCGTCATTCTGGATGAGATCAATGTGGCACTCTCGTTTGGACTGGTCCAGCGAGAGCAAATGGAAGCACTGTTGGATCTTGTTCCTGTGGAGACAGAGGTCGTCTGCACGGGGCGAAATGCTCCCTCATGGCTTCAGGATCGGGCAGATCTGATCACCAATATGGAAGAGGTGCGGCACTACTACCGACATGGTGTTGACGCGCGTAAGGGAATTGAAAACTAGAGGAGATGAATGTAATGACATCCATGATTCGTGATATTAAATTGGCACCGTCCGGTCATGCAAAAATTGACTGGGTAAAGCGCTTTATGCCAGTCATGGCGGCTGCAGATAAAGAGTATTCAGTGACGAAGCCGTTTGCAGGGATTAAGATGGTTATCACGCTGCACTTAGAGGCAAAGACGGCATACATGGCCACGATCTTTAAGCATGCCGGAGCAGACGTTGCCGTGACGGGGAGCAACCCTCTGTCCACGCAGGATGACGTTGCTGCAGCGCTGGTTGAGGAAGGCATCCACGTATTTGCATGGCATGGCTGTACCGATGAGGAGTATGCCGAATTCCTGAACAAGGCGCTCGATATACACCCGGATATTGTCATTGACGACGGCGGTGATTTGGTCGATATGCTTCATACCACGCGGCGCGAACTGCTTCCGTCCCTGATTGGCGGATCAGAGGAAACCACGACGGGCGTTCATCGTCTTCATGCATTGGCGCGACAGGGAAAACTTGAGTTCCCGATGATTGCTGCTAATGATGCATACTGCAAATACTTGTTTGACAACCGATATGGAACGGGGCAGTCCACTTGGGACGGTATCATGCGTACGACAAACTTGGTCATTGCTGGAAAGACCGTGGTCATCGCGGGTTACGGATGGTGCGGCAAAGGCGGTGCAATGCGTGCACGTGGCCTAGGGGCAGACGTTATCATTACGGAAGTCGATCCAATCAAAGCAATTGAAGCCGTATTCGATGGATTCAGAGTCATGCCGATGGATGAGGCGGCAAAGGTTGGCGATATCTTCTTAACACTGACAGGCAATAAAGATATTCTTAGAAGGCATCACTTTGATGTGATGAAGGATGGCGCGATGATGGCAAATTCAGGTCATTTTGATGTTGAAATCAACATCCCGGAACTGACCGAAGCCTCTGTATCGAATGCTGTTGTGCGTGAAAATATCCGCGAATTTGTTCAGAAGGATGGTCGACGCCTCTACCTCTTGGCAGAAGGGCGCCTGGTCAACCTTGCAGCAGGGGATGGACACCCGGCAGAGATCATGGATCTCTCCTTCGGCGTTCAGTTCTTCTCAGCCCTCCATTTGATTCGTCATGGACGGGAAATGGAAAAAGGCGTTCATCTCATGCCGGAGGAGATCAACGTGGAGATTGCAAATATCAAACTGAAATCGCTTGGTATCGCAATCGATGAACTCAGTGCAGACCAGAAAAGCTATCTTGGCCTGGCATAAGGAGATATACGTTGAATACGCTGATTCAGAATGTAACGGCACTTCTTCCGGATGGGACAACGGATGTTGTCAATATTGCCGTCGCCAACGATGAAATCTTTTCTGTCGGTGATGTTCCTGATGACTTCAGCGCACAGAAAGTGATCGATGGAACGAAACACTTTGCCGTTCCAGGATTTGTCAATGCCCATACACATGCTTCGATGACACTGCTGCGCAGTTACGCAGATGACATGAAGCTAATGGACTGGCTGCAGCAGATGATCTGGCCAATAGAGGCAAAGCTTTGCTCAGATGATATTTACTGGGGAGCGATGCTTGCTGCTGTCGAGATGATTCGCAGCGGAACAACGACGTTTGCCGATATGTATGGTCCGGATATGGAACGTGTTGCTGAAGTCGTTGAGATTTCCGGCTTGCGCGGCGTACTATCCAGAGGGCTCATCGGGCTTGCTCCCGATGCTGAGCAAAAACTCGATGAAAACGCGCATCTTTACGAGAATTTCCACGGCACAGCAGATGGACGTATCACGGTCATGTTTGGTCCTCATGCACTTTATACATGTCCGCCAGACTATCTAAAAAAAGTCGCTGAAAAAGCACAGTCTCTCGGTGCTGAGGTTCACATCCACATGTCAGAGACCATCGGAGAAGTTGAAGATTGCATGAAGAAATACGGGAAACGCCCGTTTGCCCATGTTGCTTCTACCGGCCTCTTTGAAAACGGAACGCTTGCAGCACATTGTGTGCATTTGGATGATGAGGACATTGATATCATCAAAAAGTATCACATTCGTGTGGCACATAACCCGGGTAGCAATATGAAGCTGGCGAGCGGAACGGCACCTGTTCCACGACTTCTGACAGAGGGTATCTGCGTTGCACTCGGCACAGATGGCGCATCCAGCAACAATAATCTAGATATGCTCGATGAGATCCAGCTGGCGGCGCTCCTTCATAAGGTAAATACGTTAGACCCATTGGCTGTCCCGGCATTGACCGCCATAAAAATGGGGACGGAATATGGTGCTCAAGCACTCTCCCTTCCTCGTGTTGGAAAGCTTCAGAAGGGGGATAAGGCAGATATCGTGCTCTTCTCGATGCACGGTGCAGAGTGGACGCCATGTTATCATCCGGCTTCCCTTCTTGCCTATTCGGCGAAGTCCTCATCGATTGACACAGTGATGGTCAATGGCTCACTTCTGATGGAAAAGGGCACTTTGACAACACTTGATGAAGAGCGTATCCTCTATGAGGCGCAAAGGGTTGCAGATCGACTGACAAAATAGTATACTATTTCCCAGATCAATGGGGTATGTGTTATGCCTCCGTTCTGTCAAGAACGGAGGCATAATATGATATGGGGGGATTCTTTTTGAAAAAGAAAAGTTCTGGTCGACGACCGTCTAAATCTGTTTCTGCAAAACGTGGAAATACGACGACCAATGGATCAGGACGGAAATACGAACTCATCGGTCTTATCCTGCTCTCCTTTGCACTGATCTCCGGCATAGGGCTGCTCGGTCTTAACGTGGGGTTCGTTGGATTCTTTTTTGCTGATATATTTCGTTATCTATTTGGCTTGGGGGCATTCTTTGCCATCCTTATCGTTCTGCTGATCAGTACACAATATATCACGCATCATCGTGGCGTACAGTACACCAAAAAGTTCTTCGGTGTGATCAGTTTATTCATCTCCCTTTTGGCAATATGGCATCATTTCGTCATTCCCGTGGGTGAAGAGATCCTTCCGCAAAGTCTTTCGGAAGGTGGTGGACTTCTTGGCGGTGGTGTTTTATTTGTGCTGCGCACTCTCTTCGGAGTAGACGGTGCGGTCATTCTATTGGGCACATTCGTTGTCGGCTCGATTCTCCTATCGACGACATGGTCGTTGGCATCCGGCTACATGAAAACGCGTGAACAGGCAAAGAAAAGTGCTCAGGCGGCAGGAGCTGCCCTTCATACGACACGTGAGACAATTGGAACAGTCGCAGAAAAATTTGAGCAGCGGACAACGCAGATGGTTCATCAGATGACCGACACGATGCCGTACAATCAGGAAAAAGACCCCCTCTTTGTAGAGCAGCACAGTCAGATGGAGGATCCAAAACATCATCCAGATGACACCGAAGCAAAGATACAGGACAGCGTGTCAGCGGATCTGGAAATACATACGCCTATCGCCGAGGAAGAACCTGTTCCTGTCGCCTCTCCCATGGAAAGCATGGTGGCAGAGCAAGAGACGAGTTCCGGCGCCCATTTGACAACACTGAAACAAGAACACGAGAACACACCCATTCAATTCTCCATACAAAAAAGCGAAGAACATCTACCGGAGAAAATTCCATCTGCGCCGCACGAGCAGGTCGTTGATGCCCTAAAAATTGCAGAAGATAAAATCGAGGAAACAGACGAAACGATATCCGATGCAGAGGAACAGGATCCGTCAGACGAAGAGGTGCGACAGGACGATACTGAGGAAGCTACAGCAATGCGTTCTGAGCAGATTAGCTCCCCGGACGCCGAGACAGCAGGGAAAGCAGCTTATATACTTCCTAAAGTCACGCATATACTTTCTAAGCATGTGAAGAAAGAGAATGGGTCACTTGACCAAGAAATCGAAGAAAATGCACATACGCTCCAACAGACGCTAGAGAGCTTTCATGTGAATGCAAAGGTAATTAGTGCATGTCACGGTCCTGCCGTAACGCGTTATGATTTGGAACCTGCTCCCGGGGTGAAGGTGAGCAAAATCACGAATTTAGCTGAAGATATCGCTTTACAGCTAGCCACAACATCGGTTCGTATCGAACCGGTGCCGGGAAAAGCCGCCATTGGTATTGAGATTCCAAACCGTATCTTGGAAAGTGTCCAGCTGCGTGATGTTTTGGAGAATCCTGCTTTCCAAGAGGCGAAGTCAAAGCTGACCGTTGGTCTTGGCATGGATATCAGCGGGCAGGCGATCTTTGCAGATATTGGGAAAATGCCGCATCTGTTGGTTGCCGGGGCTACTGGTTCAGGCAAGTCGGTATGCATCAATACGCTGATTTCTAGTATTCTGTTCAAAGCTGCTCCGGATGAAGTTAAGTTCATCCTCATCGATCCGAAAATGGTTGAGCTTTCTAATTACAATGGAATACCGCACCTCATGGTTCCCGTTGTGACGGATCCTAAGAAGGCGTCGTCCGTACTGAACTGGGCTGTGCAGGAGATGGAGAAACGGTACGCTGTCTTTGCATCACACAGTGTACGTGACATCAAGTCGTTCAATCGTCGTTATGTCGAAGAAAAGATGCCGTTCATCGTCATCGTGATTGATGAGTTGGCGGATCTTATGATGGTATCCCCGCGCGATGTGGAAGATTCCATTTGCAGAATCCTACAGAAAGCGCGTGCCGCCGGAATCCACATGATTCTAGCGACACAGCGGCCGTCCGTCAATGTCATTACGGGAATCATCAAGGCGAATCTTCCTTCCCGCATCTCGTTTGCGGTCTCATCACAGGTCGATTCCCGTACGATTTTGGATCGCGGCGGTGCAGAAACTTTGCTTGGTAAGGGTGATATGCTCTTTTCCCCACAGGGAGCTCCTAAACCGATTCGTGTGCAGGGGGCGTTTATCAGTGACGAGGAAGTTGAAATGCTTCTGGACTACATCCGCTCACAAGGACAAGAGGTCAGTGAAAACGAAGAGCTCATTGACTTTATTGAGAATGACTCCAAAGAAGATGATTCATCCGAAGAGGATGAATTCCTCGTCAAGCAGGACAAACTTCTTCCGGATGCCGTAGAGCTAGTCATGTCCACGGGGCAGGCATCATCGTCCAGTATACAGAGGAGATTTCGTGTTGGATACTCCAGAGCGGCACGACTGGTGGATACGATGGAGGAACTGCGTATCATTGGGCCGAGCGGGGGAGGAAATAAACCGAGAGAAATCCTCATGTCACAGGAACAGGCCATGGAATTGGTTAAAAGCCTGATGTAATATATTTTTCCGATGAAATGTGCTATACTTAGCAAACGAATTGATGCTGGGAGGGCGATTGAATTGAAATATATGACAGGAAAAGAACTGCGGGAAGCATATCTTAATTTTTTTGCAGAGAAGAAGGGACATCTTCGTTTGCCAAGCTATTCTCTTGTCCCGGAGAATGACCCGACGCTGCTTTTGATCGGTGCTGGCATGGCACCCCTCAAGGCTTTTTTTACCGGTAAGGTAAAGCCGCCGCGCCATCGCATCGTTACCTGTCAGCGCTGTGTGCGTACAGGAGATATCGAAAACGTCGGACGTACAGCGCGGCATCAGACATTTTTTGAGATGCTTGGAAACTTCTCCTTTGGAGACTATTTCAAGAAAGAAGCGATTCCTTGGGCATGGGAGTTTCTGACCGAAGTCATCGAACTGCCCAAAGAGAAGCTTTGGGTAACCATCTATCCAAACGATGACGAAGCACGACAGATTTGGTTGGAGCAGCCGGGTCTTTCCCCGGATCATATTGTCCCGTTGGAAGATAATTTCTGGGAGATCGGCCCGGGGCCATGCGGTCCTGATTCTGAGATATATATTGATCTTGGAGCGGAACGTGGCTGTGGCAGTCCGACCTGCAGTGTAGGATGCGATTGTGATCGATTCCTCGAAATCTGGAATCTCGTCTTTACGCAATATGACCGCACCGAGGATGGTGAGTATAACCTCCTTGCCCATAAAAACATCGATACGGGCTGCGGACTTGAGCGTCTTGCTTCTGTCGTACAAAATAAGAAGACAAATTTCGAGACAGATTTGCTCTATCCTGTTATCGAATATGCTGCCAATGTATCTCAGACGGAGTATGGCGCTGATCCACAAAAAGATATATCCCTCAAGGTCATCGCCGATCATGCGCGTTCTGTTGTCATTATGATCATGGACGGCATTCTGCCGTCCAATGAGGGAAGAGGATATGTGTTGCGCCGTACGATACGGCGTGCGATCCGTCATGGACGGATGTTGGGCATCACAAGGCCATTCCTGGACGGAGCGGTTGATGCTGTCATCGAAATCTTTGGTGATGTAAAAGACTTTAGCGAACTCGTATCGAAAGAGGAATACATTAAGCGTGTCATACGCATTGAAGAAGAACGGTTTGCTGCGACGCTCGTCCAGGGCATTGATCTCCTGAATGAAGAGATTGACTCGCTGAAAGCGAATGCACAGCAGATTCTTCCCGGAGAAGTCGGATTCAAACTCTATGATACCTATGGATTTCCCCGTGAACTTACTGAGGAAATTCTTCATGAGAATGGCCTCAAGTTGGACGATGCTGGATTTGCGCAGGAGATGGAAAAACAGCGCAACCGGGCAAGAAGTGCACGGGCTGAGAACCAGGCTGTGGCTGTTCCGGATCTTTCCGGATTGGATACATCAGCCCTGACCGAAAACGCAGAGGCGCGCGAGGCCAACGTTGTCGCCATTTGGCGTGATGGGGCTCTGGTCGACATGCTGCATGATGGAGAAAGCGCCGGAATCATCCTGAGCACCACGCCGTTCCACGCGGAGGGCGGCGGACAGGTAGGAGATGCTGGGCTTCTCCTCAGTGATGTCGGACGAATTGTTATCCGTAATACGAAAAGACTTCCTGATGGGACAGTTTATCATCTGGCGTATGTTGAGGAAGGTCAGATTCAGCGCGGAGAGACAGTTCAAATTCAGCTGGATGAGGTGCATAAGCTATCATCCGCACGTAATCATACAGCAACACATCTTCTTCAGGCAGCACTTCAGAGAATTGTCGGAGATCATGTGCATCAGGCAGGGTCTTTGGTGACACCTGAGCGACTTCGCTTCGATTTTACGAACTTTGAACCTTTGACACAGCAGCAGGTGCAGGATATCGAGGATTTGGTCAACGAAGAAATTCTTAGCTCAATCGATCTCGATATTTCGACGATGCCAATTGCAGTGGCGAAAGAACGCGGTGCAATGGCTCTCTTTGGAGAGAAGTACGGTGATATTGTCCGTGTGGTTGAGGTTCCGAATTTCAGCATCGAGCTGTGTGGTGGTTCTCATGTATCCAACACAGGACAGATTGGTCTTTTTAAGATTATTGGCGAATCTGGTGTTGCTGCAGGCGTACGTCGTATCGAAGCGATTACCGGCCGTGCGGCATATCAGTATGTGTCAGAAACGGATGCGCTGATCCGTACACTTTCTCAGCGGCTGAAAGTAAAGACGGGAGACCTGCCCACGCAAGTCGAAAAACTGATCGACGATAAGAAGAATATGCAGGAGCAGTTACGTACTTATGCGGACTCTCGTGATCAAGCAGACGCACAAAAACTGCTGTCAGATGTCCAGGAAATTGGAAAATTCCACGTCATTGTTGGAAAAGTAAATGTGGATTCCATGGAGGAACTTCGCAATATTGCAGATCTCGCCTGTGAAAAGCTCAGTGCGGGCATTGTCGTTCTTGGTATGGCGGCCAACGATAAGGTGAATCTTGTCGTTAAGGCAGACCAAGATGCTGTAGCCTATGGTGCCCATGCCGGCAACATCATTAAGGCGGCTGCTAAAGCCGTTGGCGGCGGCGGTGGTGGACGCCCCGACATGGCACAGGCTGGTGGAAAAATGCCGCAGAACTTGCCGCAGGCCTTTGACGATGCAGTTCTTGTCATACGTCAGCAGGCAGGAAAATAATACAACCATGATGATCGGGCTGTCACGTGCTGACAGCCCTTTTTTAGAAGGCAGAGACATGGAACAGGATATAACACAAAAAATCAAGGGCAAAAGTATTCGTTATCTTATTGTATTTATCTGCATGATACTTTTGGCCTCCGCCATATTGATTTATGAAAAAGGTACGAGCAGTGGCTTTCATGTTTCTCAAGCATATATTTCCTACGAGAAAAAATACTTGCAGTCTTCGGATCGCATGATGGTACAGGAACTCCATGTCAGCACCGGAGATCATGTAAAACAAGGAGATCTCCTAGTAACAGTACAAAAGACTTTTTCTGACGAGGACATCCAACGATTACAGCAGAGCGTGACACTCGCTCAAAACAATGTTAACCAGCTTCGCGCTGGTGCAGCTGTTTCTGATCAGCCAGAGATTTCACCGATTTCCAACGAAGCTGTTGATGCTGCACGTAGTAAAGTGGAACGTATGTCTGCGTTATATGAGATGGGGGCAGTCAGTGCAGCAAAAAAAGAGGAAGCGATTCGGGAGTATGAGGAAATACAGTCTTCCGTGCAAGAAAATAGGGGAACTTCATCGATAGCGTTCAACTCTGCTGCCCTAAAAGGAGCAGAAGATCAATTAAACCAGGCAGAAACACTGTTAAAAAAAGCAAAAGAACCATCTTCATCCACTGATATCTATGCAAAATGGGATGGCGTCGTTTCTCAATTATATGTTCAGAATGGAGATGTCCTCGAACCGGACAGCAACATTATGGAAATAGAATGCACGGATCGTATACGAATCGAAGCAGAAGTCTCCTCCGATACGGCAAAACAAATCTATCTTGGGCAAATCGTTACCTATTCACTCGATGGAATAAAGAGAGAAGGTACGGTAGAAGATATCACCCCCGCAGATGCTTCAGGCGAGGAAGATGGCCCTGTCTTCATTTCCGTCTCTATGCCGAACACGGATTGGTCTGATCTTCATCAAACGGATCAAATCGAATTATACTTTTCTTTGTAGGGAATGTATGTTTTGTTCATTCTTTTCGTGAGCATGAATCTATGCTATACTGTTGCTGAACATACTATGAAAGGAAACGGCAAATGATAGATCAAAGACGAAAGGATCCTTCCACTGATCAGTTGTTTCGTGCGGTTCTCTCTCTGCAGACCGTTGATGAATGCTATCAATTTTTTGAAGATCTGTGCACCATTGGCGAACTTCGTGCCATGGCACAAAGACTTGATGTTGCCCGTATGTTATACGGGGGGAATACCTATGATGAGGTTGTTGCCCATACAGGTGCAAGCACGGCAACAATCAGTCGTGTGAAGCGCTGCCTAAATTACGGTGCAGATGGATACACACTCGTTCTGAAGAATGGATGTCTTTCGGTGAATGCGGACGGAGGAGATACAGATGAATGCTAAAAACGCTATCCTAGAAACCCCATATGGGACAAGAGATCTGCTTCCTGCTGATGTCATTGAAATGCGTTACCTCGATCAAATCCTATCGCAGATCTTTTCCTCATGGGGATATGACGAGATCGCTACGCCGACAATCGAGCATTTGGAAACTCTTGTTTCGCGCATTCAGGAAGAGAATGACCTCTTTATTCTTTCTGGAAATAAAAATAGACTTCTTGCCTTGCGCAATGAAATGACGACGCCGATTGCGCGTTTGGTCAGCAGTCGATTAAAAGATCTTCCTGCACCGCTTAAATTATCGTATATCGGCAACGTATTTCGCATTGAACAGACGCAGGAAGGTCGTCAATGCGAGTTCCATCAAGCAGGTGTAGAGCTGATGGGATGCAATACTGCGGCAGCAGATGCAGAGATCATTGCGCTTGCCATCGAGGCTGTTCTGGCATGTGGGATCAAGGAATTCCAGATTCATATTGGGCAGGTGAACTTCCTCAAAGGAATGATGACGGCCTTTGGGATCGATGATGCACATCGTGAAGCATTAAAGAATGCGATGGAATCTCACGACATTGTGCAAACGAATCAGCTCATTGACACACTCGCTATCTCTTCTGCCTCTAAAGAGCTCCTAAAGAGTATTCCTCTTTTGAATGGAAAGGAGGATGTCATTGAACATATTTACAAACTCCCATTGAACCAAGAAAGTCAACATGCAACGAATAATTTGGTGGAAATATACTCGATTCTGAAAGACTATCACTTGGCAGACTACGTGCATTTTGATTTTGGCGTCATTCGCGATTTTCACTATTATACGGGCATGGTCTTTGAAGGATATTCCCCGGGACTTGGCTTTCCTTTGTGTGGGGGCGGTCGCTATGATGATCTGTTGGGGAAATATGGAGCTCCAATGCCTGCGACCGGATTCGCCCTTGGGATGGAACGTGTTATACTGGCACGAAAGCGACAGAACGTCAATGCACAAATGGCACAGAAGGACGTATATATTGGATATGGGGAAGGACAGATCCAGTCGGCGATCACACGTGCAAAAGCCCTCCGAAATGAGGGCAATGTCGTAGAGCTTGCTGTCGTTCCGCAGACAAAGAATGAAGCGGCATCCTCAGGAAAACAAAAGGGATACGTTGCTTTTGAGTATTTCGCATGATACAGCGTATACGGCAGTTTCTATATGCTGTATTCGGACGTTTGGATGCAGAGGCAAACACATTCGTTCGTTGCTACTTATCCAAAGAAGAGCAGAAGCTGTTTTATGCCATGCACGAAGCGGATCAATTTCATGCATGGCGTGTCGCACGTAGTGCGCAAAAAAAATATCTGCAATATGACGTCGTCCATTCCGATGCGTATATCCTGTTGACGCGATGTGCTCTATTGCATGATATCGGGCGCGAAAAGGGGATGGCTGATGTATGGGGGAAGGTACTGTCCGTCCTTGTGTATCGGTTCCTACCACATCTCGTTGAATACTTCATCCGGGAAACGAACGGACATCGCGGAAGAATTGGTACAGCGCTGTATATCTGCCAATACCATCCCATCCTTGGGGCAAATAAATTGCGGAAAATAGGAGCGATAAAAGAAGCGGAAATCATCGTACAGCATCAAAAAAAACCAGCACCAGAGGATTCACTGGTGCTGGCTATTCTGAAGGAAGCTGATGGAGAGAACTGAGCTTATGCTGCTCGTAACGAGGTAAAAAACGGACGTAGGGAGGTGCGCAGTGGAGGATCATGCCGTTAATATCCGCGCATCTTATCTACGACATTGAGCATTCCAATTCGCTGCGGAAAGATTTGCAAATTGTTGCGGAAAATTTTGAGAGAACGATCCAGATACATAGGGGAGATTGATGAGTGGTGTGGAGTGATATAAAGATTTTCCACATCCCATAGCGGTGAATCCTCCGGCAGTGGTTCTTCTGCAAATACGTCTAAGGAAGCCCCACGAATCCGCTTTGAGGACAGGGCATCAACAAGGTCGTCTTCATTGACCACGTCACCTCTGGATACGTTGATAAAGAATGCAGTCTCCTTCATCATGTTGAATGCTCTGCGGTCAAAGAGCTGATGTGTCTGTGGGGTCAGAGGAAGTGCAACGATCACATAATCTGCCTTGGACAACGCCTCTCCCAGATGCTCCGTGTCGAACAGTTCATCTACAAACGGCTCGGTCGTTTTCTTTCGCTTGACGGCAACGACACGCATTCCAACGTTCTTTAGATGCTTTGCCACCTCTCGACCAATGCTTCCTAGGCCAACGACAGCAGCAGTCTTCCCATAGAGCTCATCAGGGGCTGTGAGCCTCTTCCACTGGTGTGCTTTTTGATTCTCCCACGCTTCGATGAGACAGCGGCTGAACGAGAGCATCGTCCCGAGGATGTGTTCAGCCATGGGAATACCGTGGATCCCGCGTGAGTTGGTCAACAAAATATCGGAACGTCGGAAGTTCTCGTTGGAAAGAAGACGCTCTACACCAGCACTGTATGTATGGATCCACTTTAAATTGGGCATTTGTGGAAGAAATGCATCCATATCCATCTGCGCATCATATCCCAAGAGGACGTCGATTTGTCCAAAATGAACAGCAGCTTCTTTGGGGCGCAGACAGCTAATATCGCAGTCGCCGCTTTTATGGATGAGATCCTTTTGTGAATCACTTAATTGGATAAATGATAATATCTGAAGCGTCATCTGCATCTCCTTCTCATAAAATGAATCCTTTGCATAGGGATTATTCTAGATTCCCCGGAAAAATCCTTTTTTAGGCATTGACCATCATGAATTTAAGTGCTAGTATGTGCTCATATTAGTTCTTTAATGGACTAAAGGATTGGAGCTGTTTTCTATGGAAAATTACATGAATGATTATTTGACGATAGCTTTGCCAAAAGGGAAATTGTTTACCATCTCTAAGAATCTTCTTCATCGTGTTGGACTTTCAGCGGATCACCTGAGTGAAAAATCTCGTAAACTTGTCATCGAAAACGAAGATCTAAAGGTACGATTTATCATTGCCAAAACATCGGATGTTCCGACCTATGTCGAATATGGCGCTGCGGATATCGGAATCATAGGGAAGGATGTTCTGCTGGAATCCCAAAAAGATGTGTATGAGATTTTGGATCTCGGCTTTGGAAAATGTCATTTGATGATGGCTGTTCCCCAAAAGGAAAAGCGTCGACGTTTGCTCGATTACTCCTATACAAGAGTCGCAACCAAATACCCTCATATTGCAGAAAGTTTTTTTGCAAGGCAGGGGATGCAGATGGAGTACATCAAGTTAAACGGCTCCATTGAACTTGGTCCCATTGTTGGGCTGTCCGAGAGCATCGTAGATATTGTTGAAACGGGAACGACGCTGGCAGAAAACGATCTGGAAGAGATCGCACACATCTTGGATGTGAGTGCACGCCTGATTGTCAACCGCGTGAGCTTCAAACTGAAATTTCATCGAATCAATGAGATTGTCAATAACCTGAGACCAATCATAGAGAGTGGGGAAATCCTATGAAGATCATTTCTGTTGCTGATGTCGGTATAAAAGAGGCTGAATTACAGCTCACGAAAAAAGCCTTTGACGAAATTGAGCTGGGGGCGTCCATGCGGGCGAAGAATCAAGAGGTTTTCGGCGAAGACCTGACCGCAAGTGAATTGGTTCATCGCATTGTTCGTGATGTACGTAGCGGGGGGGATCAAGCACTTCTTCGTTATACTAAATTACTGGATGGTCTTGACCTAAACAGCAAGGACATTATGGTATCTGAATCAGAGTTACAGGCGGCAGCGGATCAGGTGGATGCAGCCGTTCTTGCTTCACTGGAGCGGGCAGCAAAGAATATCTTCGCCTTTCACGAAGAACAAAAGCCGAAATCGTGGATGACCTATCGCGCCCATGGATCGATCCTGGGGCAGGAAGTGATTCCACTCTCGCGCGTTGGTGTTTATGTTCCGGGAGGGACGGCGGCGTATCCGTCATCTGTGCTCATGAACGCCATACCTGCCATAGTCGCTGGCGTTGATGACATTATTATGTCAGTTCCAACCAAAGGCGGCGTCCTCAATCCATATGTATTGGCCGCCGCACACATGCTTGGCATCAAGAAAATATTCAGAGTTGGCGGCGCACAAGCTATTGCCGCTATGGCATACGGAACAGAAAGTATCCCTCGTGTCGATAAAATCACGGGGCCTGGGAATCTTTTTGTCACCTTGGCGAAGAAAGAAGTATACGGGCATGTAGATATTGATATGCTCGCGGGCCCTAGTGAAATTCTGATCCTAGCGGATGCGGAGGCTTCTCCAAAATATATTGCGGCAGATATGCTCAGCCAGGCCGAACATGACCCTCTGGCATCCAGCATCTTAATCACCGATAGTGCGGACTTGGCATCGAACGTTCGCTGTGAAATACAAGATCAGCTGCAGAGTCTGCCGCGAAGGGAGACTGCTTCTGCCTCACTGGAACGTAACGGACGCATCATCGTGACGGAAAATATTCAACAATCCGTTCATCTTGCGAACTATTCTGGACCTGAACATATTGAACTTCTCGTAAAGGATGCCTTTCACTTACTTCCAGAGATCCGATGCGCAGGCGCCGTCTTTGTTGGCGCGTATTCTCCGGAGCCATTGGGGGATTATTTCGCAGGACCGAATCATGTTCTTCCGACAGGAGGAACAGCACGGTTTTATTCCGTTCTCAATGTAGAAACCTTTATGAAGCGAACCAGCATCATATCTTATACGAAAAAAGCGCTTGATGAAGTGAGTGATGACATCATCTGTCTGGCAGAAACAGAGGGGCTGGAAGCCCATGCAAGAGCCATTCGGACAAGGAGAGACAATATATGTTGAACTACCGAAACGGATTGGATCGCATGCCATCCTATGACACGACAGAACAGGATTGGAAGATCAAAGTAAATGCCAATGAATCGAACCTTGGACTTCCTCCATTGGTCGAGGAACGTGTGCTTTCCCGATTATCACGCGTTGCATTCCAACGCTATCCGAATCTGGAATACGATATGTTATGTGAACAGATAGGATGCGCCTACGGATGGGGGAAAGAAAACGTTATCCTTGGAAATGGATCCAGTGAGATCATTGAAAAGATATTCTATGCCTTTGGTGGAGATGCCACGCATAAGATCGTTTACCCGGCTCCTTCCTTTTCTATGTATAAAATCTATGCAGCTGCATCCGGGGCGCAGGATATTGTTGTCCCGCTGCAAGAGGATTATTCTCTTGATGTAGATGCATTCATTCAGGCCGTAAATCAAAACAATGCATCCCTTGCCGTTCTTTGTAATCCAAACAACCCCACCGGCAATGCCCTGTCGATTGAAACCATAGATTATATTGCTGGGCGAATTCGCTGCGCATTTCTTCTTGATGAAGCATACACAGAATTCTGTGATCAGAGTGCCGTTTCGCTTCTAAAAAAATATGACCACTTGATGATTGCACGTACCTTCTCCAAGGCCTATTCCTTGGCTTCGTGTCGTGTCGGCTATATGTTGGCACATCGTGATATTATTGACATGGCTGCGAAAACATATATGCCGTATCATATCAATACGTTATCCTTGACCACGGCAGACACAGTCTTTCAAATGCGCGTTGAATTTGAACCGCAGATCCAAATGATCTGCGGAGAACGTGATCGTATGCAGGAAAAATACAAACATCTGCGCGGTGTAACGGTATATCCGTCATATACTAATTTTATCCTGATTCATTATGCAGGAGCATGCGCGCTAAATGATGAATTGATCCATCAGGGAATTGGCGTGCGTAGTTTTCACAATGCACCTCGGCTGGAGGATACGCTGCGCATTTCCATGGGAAGACCCGATGAAAATGACGCCGTTTTTCGTGCAATAAAAGATTATGTGGAGGCACGTACATGAGTACACGACACGCAGAGATTCATCGGACAACAGCGGAGACCGATGTCGTTGTATCCATGGAGCTCGACGGCAGCGGAACATCTCATATTGATACGGGGATTGGTTTTTTTGATCACATGCTCACGCTGTTTGCTGCACATGCTCGTGTCGACTTGACTGTTACGTGTCATGGGGATATCGAGGTCGATGGACATCATACGGTGGAGGATATCGGCATCAGCATAGGCGATGCATTTCGGACAGCCATTGGAGAAAAGCGTGGTATTTCCAGATACGGTACCTTCTTCCTGCCAATGGACGAAACGTTGGCAATGGTCTCCTTGGACATCAGTGGACGTCCGTTTTTGTGTTATGACCCGGGAACTGAGCCAATGACGCCGATGATCGGAACCTATGACACAGAACTCACCGAGGAGTTTCTGCGTGCTTTTTCCTTCCATGCAGGAATCACACTTCATGTGAAAATTTTATACGGAAAAAATTCACATCACCGTGTAGAAGCCGTGTTCAAAGCACTTGCACATGCACTGCGTATTGCCATAGAGAAGGACGCACGAGCAGGTGACGAGATTCCTTCCACGAAGGGGCTTCTGTAAGGAGAGTACATGATTACCGTAATAGATTATGGGGCAGGTAATTTATTTAGCGTCGAAAAAGCATTTTCGGCAATCGGAGCAGAGGTATGTGTAAGCAAAAGAGCAGAGGATCTTACATCTGCAGATAAAATTGTCCTGCCAGGCGTGGGTGCATTTGGAGACTGCATGACCAGACTCAATGCGTCGGGACTTGTCCCTTTGATAAAAGAGCGTATTGCCGAAGGAGTACCGCTCCTTGGAATATGTGTTGGGCTTCAGATCCTATTTGAGGGCAGTGAGGAATCACCGGATGTGCAGGGGCTGGGACTTCTGCGCGGACATGTGAAAAAAATCTCTGCAAAAAATGAGAAAATACCGCATATGGGCTGGAATGCCGTGCATATCGAAGAGAATGATAGGAGGAGTGGACTGCTCAAAAACATCCCGGATGCCTCTTATGTTTATTTTGTACATAGCTACCATGCGGTTCCTTCAGATCCTTCGATGATTTCATCGACATGTTGCTATGGAGAGAAGATCACCGCATCGATTGCTTCCAACCACATCATGGCAACGCAGTTTCATCCGGAAAAATCCGGGAAAATCGGGTTGGCGATGATAAGGAATTTTGCAAACTGTTGATAGGAAGGATTTTTATGCTGATTCTCCCTGCTATTGATTTACGCGGCGGGAACTGTGTCCGCCTTGTTAAAGGAGATTTCAAACAAGAAACGATCTACAGTGAACATCCCGAAGAAATTGCTCTTCGCTGGGAAGGGGAAGGTGCAGAATTTCTTCACGTCGTCGACTTGGATGGAGCTCTTGCTGGAGAGCCGCAGAATATGGACGCGATAAAGCGTATTCTTCAGGCGGTGAAAATACCCGTTGAGGTCGGAGGCGGCATACGGTCAATGGAATCGATTGATCGTCTCCTTTCCATCGGCGTTTCGCGTGTTATCTTAGGCTCTGTTGCTGTGCATAAAGAGGAACTGGTACAGGAGGCATGCAGCGCATACGGAAATCGTATCGTCGTTGGCATTGATGCAAAGAAGGGAATTGTCGCAACGGATGGATGGGAAAAATCTGGCGGCATATCGGCAGTAGAGCTTGCGAAAAAACTCGGCGCATTTGGTCTGGAGACGATCATCTATACTGATATATCACGTGATGGGACACTTTCCGGTGTGAACGTCACAGAAACGGCACATTTGGCTCGTGCCTCCGGGATCAAGGTAATTGCCTCGGGCGGCGTGAAATCCATCAGCGATATTGAGGAACTCAAGAAAAGGGAATGTGATGGCATCATCGGGGTGATTGTCGGAAAATCCATTTATGAAGGAACACTATCGCTCACTGAAGCAATTGCAGCATCGCGCTGACATGTACGTGTATCTTTCGAAAGGTGTGATTTCATCATGCAAACAACCTTTGCAAAACGTGTCATCCCATGTCTGGATGTCAAAGACGGACGAGTTGTCAAAGGAACAAATTTTGTTGGACTAAGGGATGCAGGAGATCCTGTCGAATTAGCCAAACGATACGATGAAGAAGGTGCTGATGAAATTGTATTTCTGGACATCACAGCATCTCATGAAAAACGGAAGACGATGGATCACGTCGTCTCTAGCTGTGCGTCCGAGGTATTCATTCCGCTCACCGTTGGCGGCGGAATAAGCACCCTAGATGATATGCAGCATATACTCAAGGCGGGAGCCGATAAGACCGCAGTCAATACCGCCGGCGTAAAAAATCCGGAATTGATCCGAGAGGGAGCTTTACGATTTGGCCGTCAGTGTATTGTCGCCGCAATCGATGCACGTCGTACTGGAAGAGATACATGGGAAGTGTATATCAATGGTGGACGTACGCCAACAGGACTTGACTGTGTAGCATGGGCAAAGGATGCAGTACGTCTTGGAGCCGGTGAAATTCTGCTGACGAGCATGGATGCAGATGGGACAAAAAACGGCTATGATATAGAACTTACACGTGCCGTATCAGAAAGCGTCAACGTTCCTGTGATTGCTTCCGGAGGAGCAGGAACACTGCAGCATTTTTACGATGTTCTCACAAAAGGAAAAGCGGATGCGGTTCTTGCTGCGTCGCTGTTCCATTATGGTGAGTTCACGATAGAAGAGGTAAAAACATATCTTAGGTCACATGGACTGGGGGTTCGATTATGATGAATGTAGATATGTCAATGATTCAATTTGACGACCGAGGGCTGGTGCCAGCAATTGTTCAGGAAGAAAACAATCAAGTCCTGATGCTGGCATATATGAATCGGGAATCGCTTGAAAAAACAATAGAGACCGGATTTGCATGGTATTACAGCCGTAGCCGCCAAAAGTTATGGAAAAAAGGCGAAACATCGGGTAATGTCCAACGCGTAAAAGAAATCTCTTACGATTGTGACGGTGACACCATATTGCTGCGTGTCAAGCAGTCAGGCGTAGCGTGTCATACAGGCACCTACTCATGTTTTAGCGGACGTAAAATCTATGACGCAGACAGTAAGAGTATTATCCCTCTAACAGAAAAAGAAGAGCATCCGTTGACTGAAGTTTTGGCGTCCCTTTATCAGGTCATCCAGAGCCGACGCCTGCATCCAGTCGAAGGATCCTATACCAACTATCTATTTGATAAAGGACAGGATAAGATCCTGAAGAAACTCGGCGAAGAAACGGCAGAGACGATCATTGCCTCCAAGAATAATATTCGCGAAGATGTCCTCTACGAGATGGGAGATTTGTGGTATCACTGTCTCGTCTTGTTGGCGTATCACAACATGACGCCGGAAGATCTCCTGGAAGAATTGAAGCGGAGAAACAGCGGAGGAAAATATCATAAATTTGCCGGTAAGACAGGCATACGCCCAGATATGTAACTCTTCCTTTATTCAGCTATCCATAATGGTAATTATGGATAGCTGGTGAAATAAAGAAAAACTGGAGCAAAAGATATGTGAATCTTATAACTTGTCATTGACAATAAAGCAATTTGAAACTATAATTTAGATATTGGGTTATATAACTATAGATTATAGTTTTAATCAAGGAGAGTGTTCTTTTATGGCAAAGAATCCGGTCAAAATTACCGAGACTGTCCTCCGCGACGGACATCAGTCGTTGGTAGCAACACGCATGCGTATTTCGGACATGCTTCCGCAGCTTGCGGCGCTTGATGCCATCGGCTACAATGCTCTTGAGGCATGGGGCGGCGCCACATTTGACACATGCCTTCGCTTCCTCAATGAAGATCCGTGGGAGCGTTTGGATATTCTGAAGAAGAACCTTAAGACGCCAATTCAGATGCTCCTTCGTGGACAGAACCTGCTTGGATACAATCATTATTCCAACGATGTTGTTGAGAAATTTGTCCAGAAAGCATCTGCACACGGCGTAGGTGTATTCCGTATCTTTGATGCATTGAACGATATCCGCAACCTGAGGGTCGCTATTGATTCGGCGCTGAAATGCCCGGAGAAACCGCATGTCCAGGGTTGCCTTGTATATACGATCAGCCCAGTTCATACCAACGAAAGCTTTGTTGAACTGGCTGTCGAGCTCGAGAAGATGGGATGTCATTCCGTCTGTATCAAGGACATGTCAGGCTTGCTGAAGCCGTATGTTGCTGAGGATCTGGTCAAGAAGCTCAAAGCAGCGGTGAAGATCCCCATCGAGCTCCATACGCATTGCACCTCCGGATTTGGTCATGCGACGTATCTGAAAGCCATCGAGGCGGGTGTTGATATCATCGATACGGCACTGGCTCCCTTCTCCAGCGACACATCTCAGCCGTGTACGGAAACGATGGTTGCGATGCTGGAGGGAGAAGAGCGTGATACCGGACTTGACCGTCAGGCAATGACGCCGATCTCCAAGTACTTCCTCAAGGTAAAGCAGGATCTCATTAAGACATTCAACCTCAAGGGATACTTTGACGTCAATCCGAACGTACTGGATTTCCAGATTCCTGGCGGTATGCTTTCCAATCTTGCTAACCAGCTCAAAGAGGCCGGCATGGAAGACAAGTATCAGGATCTTCTCGATGAGATGCCGCGCGTACGCAAAGATGTCGGCTATCCGCCGCTCGTTACCCCCTCTTCGCAGATCGTTGGAACCATGGCAACGTTTAACGTTATGAGCGGCCAGCGTTACAAGATGGTGCCGAATGAGTTCAAGGATCTTGCTCGTGGAAAATTTGGCAGAACCCCCGTCGAGGTCGATCGTAAGTTCCTGACCGATACGCTTGGGATTGCTCCGGAGGATATCATCGAGGACTGCTCGATCGAAGATGCAAAGGCAAAGACATTCGCTGACTTTAAGGAAGAACTGAAAGGAAAAGGATATCTCAATCCGACTGATGAGGATGTTCTCTCCTATGCCCTCTTCCCGCAGGTTGCGGAGGAGTTCTTCAAGGCACACTACAAGCCAATTACGGCATACGTAAAAGAGTAAGCTCAGACATCTAAAAAAGAAGGTGGAACGTGATGAATCGCGTTCCACCTTCTTTTATTGTTCCTTGAAGAATACCGATTTTCCAATAAATTCTCGAAAGATGGAATTATTGGGGATATCATCAATGTCATGAATTTCATCGACATATTGAAGGAAACGCAGAATCAATCGCGCTTCTGTATATCCCTCTTCCCCTCTGCCTATCGCCTCTAAGAGAGGTACTGCATATTTTTTTAACACACCAATTTCATAGATCAGCGCGGAATTGAACAAAACATCGGCTTCCTCCTGAAATGGGAAAATATATTTTTCCTCCCCTGCCCTGACGTCTGGCCACTGCTTAATTGTCTTAATGGCCTTTGCACCACGAAATTGATGATCCCGAACCAATCTGCGAAGGAAGCGTACCTCTGTCGTCGGGATACGATTATGTGCATCAATGTTTAGCTGTGTCAATGCACTAATATATATTTTGTATTTGTTTTTTCGCGCTATATCTGCGGTGAGCCGTTCATTCAGGCCATGAATACCCTCAATAATAATGGGTTGATCTTCCTTCAGCTGCAAGAAATTATCGTCGCGCCATTCCCTCTTTCCCGTAATGAAATTGTAGTAAGGAATTTGTACCTTATGTCCATTTAAGAGTTCCAGCATATTTTGATTGAAGAGAGCTGTATCGATCGCGTCAATCGACTCATAGTCATACTCTCCTTTTTCATTTCGTGGTGTGTCCTCACGGTTCAGAAAATAATCATCCAATGAGATCATAATGGGATGCAGTCCGTTGACGCGAAGCTGTATCTGCAGTCTCTGAGCAAAGGATGTCTTCCCGGAAGATGATGGTCCGGCAATCAAAATAAGCCGTATATTGTTCCGATGTGAAGCGATGTGATCCGCGATTTGAGCGATACGTTTCTCCTGCAGTGCCTCAGATATGCGTATGAGCTCACCCATACGATGTTCAGTATTGATCTGATTCAGATCCGAGATGTATGGGCACTCCAAGATCTTCGCCCATTCCTTCGCTTCAGAAAGAATGTGTCCAAATTTTGGTTGCTCTACACGCGTTCTGATTTTCCCGTCTGTCATTTCATCTGGTGTGCGTATCAATACACCGGATTGTTCCACATCTAATGCAAACTGTCCGAGAAGCTTTGTCTCTGGGAGCATCGCTCCATACAGGTAATCGGGATAGTTACGGCACGTATATATACTGATCATGGGGTGTGGGAGTGAAGCAATCAGTGCAGCCTTTCCCCTCTTGCCATGCGCCTGAAAGAGTTCAATTGCTTCCTGACGCGGAATACTGTGCTTGACGATGGGGATGTTATTTGCAATCATTTCACGCATTTCTTGTTCGATATCATGGATTAAATGAGCGTTGATTGGTTTTCCTGGAATTTTTACTTCACAATATAATCCCTTATTGACTGTAAACTTGGCGACAACCTCCGCTTCTTTGTTCATATTGGATACGGCCACGATAAAGAGAAAGAGGATGGAGCGCTGATAGATTCTCCATCCAAGGGAAGTATTCAACTCGATAAATGAAATTTCATCATCATGATCATATTCTGACTGTATATCTCGTACTTCACCGTTGATTTTAGCTGCAACAATCGGACTGGAGTAATTCTGCTCTTCCTCTTGTGCAAGCTGCATCAATGTTTTTTTCATCAGAACCCTCTTCTCTCTTTACAGAAAAACCTGCCCATCGCGAGCAGGTTATCATCAGATAAAGAATGTAACAATTTTGTAGGTGATTGCACCCATGATAGCTGTGCATGGGATTGTCAGCACCCACGCTACTACCATTTGCTGTGCGACACCCCATCGAACGGCGTTAATGCGTTTTGCTGCTCCTACCCCCATAATGGAGCCGGAAACGACATGTGTTGTACTCACAGGCAGATGCAGCAAAGTTGCACCAAATATGATAATGGATGAGTTCAAATCCGCCGAAAAGCCTGAAATCGGCTGTAACTTAAATATCTTACCTCCGATGGTCTTGATGATGCGCCAGCCGCCGACGGCCGTTCCACAAGCCATTGCAGTTGCGGCAAGGATTTTGACATAGGTGGGAACCTCGAACGCATCAATGTATCCACCAGCCAATAAGGCGAGTGTAATGATACCCATAGACTTCTGTGCATCGTTGGAGCCGTGAGAAAATGCCATAGTAGCAGCCGATAGGATCTGCATCTTCTTGAATTTTCCGTTGATGGATGTTGGACGTGAATGCCCAAACACGCGGAACAGAAGCAACATGATGATGCATCCGGAAACCATACCAACTAAAGGAGATAAAATCAACGAGAGGACAATTTTTCCGATTCCCGTGAAGTTTAATCCATCGACGCCTGAGGACGTCATCAGAACAGCACCGATCACCCCACCGACAAGTGCATGTGAACTACTGGAAGGCATCGAAAACTTCCATGTAATCACATTCCATACGATAGAGCCGAAGAGCGCAGCAATAAGAACGTGTTCATCTACATGAGAGGCTGATTTTACGATATCTGAACCGATAGTCTTTGCCACACCAGTGCTGTACATTGCACCGAAAAAGTTAAGGACTGCGGCCATAATAATGGCGTGCTGCGGATGAATCGCTCTCGTGGAAACAGAAGTGGCAATCGCATTCGCTGTATCATGAAAACCGTTGATAAAGTCGAATATCAATGCCAACAGAATGACTAGAAAGATCAATAGCTGCAAATCAGGCATACTTCATTACCACTCCTCGCAGCATATCAGCAATATGTTCACAATGATCCAGCGTGTCTTCCAGCTGCTCCAGAACATCTTTCCAGCGAATGAGCTCAATCGGATCCTTCTCGTGTTCAAACAGGTAGGCAACTTCACGACGGTAGATGAGATCGCCTTCACTTTCAAAGCGTTCAATCTTGTGCGATGCGTCCAATATACCCACTTGATTTTTGCGGATGTTCCCCAAAAAGGATACCGCACGAACGATCTCCTCCGTTGCAGAGAGCAATAACTTGGTCAGGTTTACTGCTCCCGTCATTGGCTCCCCCATATGGTACATGTCGTATCGCTGTAATATTCCTTGGAGGAGATCAACGCCGTCATCGAGGTTATTTGCCAATGCGTATATGTCTTCACGATCAATCGGTGTAATGAAAGTGAGGTTCAGCTTGTCAATAATACGGTCGTTGATAGCATCTGCTTCGTGTTCGATTTTATTGATTTCTTCTACCTTAACCGCCGTTGTTTTGTAATCCTGGATGACCTCGTCCAGAATCAAAGCTCCTGCATGAAAGAATTTCGCACTTTCAAGGAATAGATCAAAGAACTCATCATCCTTCTGTTTGAAATTAAACATAAATCCAGATCCTCCCCAGGAATACATTTACTTGGAGGTACATACAGAAAAATCACACCCCAATAATATCATTATTTCAGATTGACAGCAAGCCAAAATTTGACTGTACTCAAATCCTTTCGGCGAGTCGCTCCGCGAGGAGTGTATAGCGTCGTCTTGTTCGATCATTGCTTACAGCGGTAAAGAGTGCTGTGCGATCTCCTACAAGAATCACACGTTTCTTTGCGCGTGTGACAGCCGTATAGAGGAGGTTACGCTGCAGCATAATATGATGTGCACGTACAAGCGGTAAAATGACAGTACTATATTCGCTGCCCTGACTCTTGTGTACACTCATGACATAGGCGAGTGTAAGCGATGCAAACTCATCCCGTGTATACGTAACATCCACATCATCTGTGTATTGTACGATAAGTTTCTCTGTATCAATCCATACAATACGGCCAACATCACCGTTGAAAACATTTTTGGTATAGTCGTTTCGTATCTGCATGACCTTATCGCCGCTGCGAAATCCGGCGATTGACGCATTGTCTTCCGTTTCTGGGTTGAGTGCTTCCTGTAGTGTGCGGTTTAGTGCATCTACGCCACATGCTTCGCGACGCATGGGCGAAAGCACTTGCATGTCCATCACAGAGTGCCCCTCTTCGATCAACGATTGACAAATTGATAGGACTTGCTTTGCAGCTTCCTCGGCGGATACTGCCGAAACAAAGGAGAAATCGTTTCCTGTAAATGTCGGCATAGATCCTGTGTTGATTGCGTGTGCATTGAGCACGATCGTTCCTCTGTTATTCTGACGAAAAATCTGTGTCAGACGCACACATGGAAAAACGCCCGAACGAAGAATATCTTTTAATACAGATCCTGGCCCGACGGCCGGAAGTTGATCTGCATCTCCAACGAAGACGATGTGTGAGCCTGGAAGGACAGCGGAAAGCAGATGCTGCATAAGCACAATATCCATCATGGATACCTCATCAATGATGACAACATCTGCCTCAAGCATACATTCCGCATCACGTGCAAAATGCATCTCGCCATCTTCTTCACGTCCTTGTGCTTCGAGCATACGATGTACAGTGGCTGCGGGAGCCCCAGTCGCTTCTGAAAGGCGTTTTGCAGCACGGCCTGTTGGCGCAGCGAGAAGGATTTCCAGTCCTTGCTTTCCCATTATATCAATCATGCTTCGAATTACTGTTGTCTTTCCTGTGCCAGGGCCGCCGGTAAGTATGACAACGCCATGAAGCAGGGATGCAATCACGGCATCTCGCTGCTGCTGTGCGAGTGTTACCGCATGCTCTTCCTCCCATTTGCTGACAAGTGCTGCAGGGTTGTGAACGTGAATTGGTTCTGCCTTATGCTTGAGCATGCGGAGAAGATCTGCGGTTTCTACCTCTGCATGATACAATTGAGGCGAGTAAATCAGACGCTCTCCCATCTCATCCACGGCATAGACGCGATGCATTTTCACCTCGCGTCGGAGTACATCCATGATGTCAACATGCTCAACACCAAGGCGCTTGGCGGTATGCTCAATCAGCAGAGCTTCCGGAATGCAGCAATGCCCATTGGATGCAATTTGTGCCAGTTCAAAAAGGATGCCTGCTGCAATCCGTTCCGTTGAGTTTTTTTCCCATCCACATGCCGCAGCAATCGTATCCGCCGTGATAAACCCAATACCATCCACTTCTTGTGCCAGCTGATATGGATTTGTCTCCATCACCTTCAGCGAGAGTGAGCCATATTTTTTGAAGATACGGGCGGCATAGCTACCAGTTACACCATGCTCTTCCAGCCAAAGCATAATATCACGCAGTTCGCTTTGCCTAAGATAGGATGCTGTAATTTTCTCTGCCGTTTTAGGTCCAATTCCGGTAACTTCCGTTAGGCGACGTGGTGTGCTCTCTATGACCTTTAGTGTGTCTATACCAAAACGTTCAACGATACGACGTGCCATCGCCGGGCCGATTCCTTCGATCACACCGGAAGACAAAAACCGCTCGATGCCATGTGCCGTCGTCGGTGTACTAACGTGCATTTGCACAGCTCGAAACTGTCTCCCAAAGCGAGGATGTACAAACCATGTTCCGCTTAAATGCACTTCCTGCCCAAGAAGCGGTGCGGGAAGGTTCACCGTTGCCGTACATTTCGACTGACTTTGTAGGCGCAGGCGAAAAACAGAAAATTCATCATTTGCAGCCGAAAAAATGATATGATCTACAATACCGGTTAGTCGTTCTTCCTTGTTATTGAAATCAAGATCTTGCTGAAGCTGCATCATCGACCTCCGTCAGCTGCTCCCACTTGGCATAACGTTGTATAATCTCCTGCTCCTTTTCTGCATACGCTGCAGCAACGGTATGGCTGCGTTCGGGGTCACATTGTGTTTCTGGCAAATTCATCTCATACTCCAACCCTTTTAGCTCTGCCTCCGCCATAGCGATCTCAGCTTCAGCACGTTCAATCATTTCCTGACGGCGGCCTGTAGGCAGCGAGCTTACTGACGACTGTCTATGGGAATTGTTCTTTTGCGCAGGAGGTTGTTCTATTTTCTTTTTTTGGGAGACTTGATCCTGCTCTTGTGGCCGTGAAGACTCCTCTTCTTTTTTCATCAGATAATAACTGTACCCACCGAGATACTCCGTGATCGTTCCTTGGTTCAATACCAATGTGCAGTTTGCTGTCTTATCCAGAAAATAACGATCGTGAGATACGGCAATAAATGTTCCCGGAAAGGCCATAAGAGCCTCCTCTACTGCCTCACGTGCCGGGATATCCAGATGGTTCGTCGGCTCATCCAGAACGAGAAAATTAGCGCCTGTCAGCATCAGTTTTAGAAATGCGACGCGCGCCTGTTCACCACCGGACAATTCCCCAATACGCCGAAGTACATCATCTCCGTGAAAGAGAAATGCACCGAGATAGTTACGTGCAGTCTCCTCACTTAATCCGTAGGTATAGCTGATTTCATCTAGTATCGTATTATTAGGGTTAAGGCCTTCGTGCTGCTGGGAAAAATATCCGATCTTTACACGGCTACCGATCTTCACGCGTCCTTCTGCTTCACGTTCTCCCACCAAAATTTGAAGGAGTGTCGTCTTCCCTGCACCATTTTCTCCGATTAGTGCCACACCGTCTCCTTTTCGTATCAAAAGGGAGATATGATCAAGAATACGATGTCCATCCTGATAGGAAAACGAGACATCCTCAAGTTCCGCAACACGCTGTGCGCACTCCTCCGGGGGAGCAAAGGAAAAGAATTGAAACTGTGCTGCTTCAGGCGGAAGTATGATGCGTTCCAACCGATTGAGCTGACTCTGTCTGCCGCGTGCCTGTTTGGCTTTTATCCCTGCTTTATACTTGCGAATGAATTCTTCTGTCTTACGGATATGGTCCTGTTGTTTTTCATAAGCATGCTGAAGTGCTGCGCGGCGCTCATTTTTTATGCGTATGTAATGTGTATAATTTCCTGTATACGAAGTAATCGTCTGATGTTCGAGTTCGAGAATATGTGAGGCGACACGATCAAGAAAATAACGATCGTGAGAAATTAAAAGAACACCGCCTCTGTAGGAGCGGATAAATTCCTCCAGCCATTCGATCATGCCGATATCCAGATGATTGGTCGGCTCGTCTAAAAAAAGAAAATCTGGTTCACGCAAAAGTGCTTTGGCAAGACATATACGTGTTGTCTGACCACCGGAAAAATGATGAACATCCTTCGTCAAATCCGGTTCTGAAAAACCAAGACCAAATGCAACGCGCCGAATATGTCGTTCAAAATCATAACCATTCATGGACTCAAATCGATTTACAAGATTTCCATAGGCTTTGAGGTCTTCTTCACTACTCTGCCCGGCGGAGATACGACGTTCCATCCGTTCTTTTTCTTCACGAAGTAAAATGATATCAGAGAAGGCACTGTATAATTCATCATACAGTGTTTCCGAAGAAAATACTGCCTGCTGCTCAACGTAGCCGATAGTATCGGTCGGATCGACAGACACTGTACCATCATCCGCTTCTTCTCGCCCAAGGAGAACACGCATCAGTGTTGTTTTACCGCTTCCGTTGGCGCCAACAAGACCTATTTTATTACCGCGCATAATTTCAAGGTTCACATGAGAAAAAAGTGTATGTATCCCATACGATTTTTCCAGCCCGACCGCCTTAAAACTCCCCATATTACGTTTCTCCGTCCTTGTGTTTTGGCGTTGACTGATAGTCACGCCCAATATATATGATTGCCTGCTGTTCTCCGGCTCCCTCCACCGGCATAATAACGCATGGAAACGGCATGCCATAAAAAAGATTGACATGCGAATTCGCCGTCATGACTGCAGTTTTTGGGCGATCTGACGATCGTCCCGTCTCGACACTTGAAATCCGAAACCCTTTTGCCTGCAGAATATCTGCTACCTCTGCCCCTGCCCCGTCAATTCCGCTGGAATTGACGATGAGGACGGAAATACGATTCGTTGAATCTTGGCGCTTTTCCACGCCAGCTTCTTTTGATTCTTTTTTTTCGGCGGTACGATGTGCGCCGATCACGCGATCGCCCTCCGCCAGCAGTTCATCAGCAGAAGGAAAATTGACTTTTGCGTTGTTCTCCATCATCCTGCGCAGCCGTTCCGGCATATCGGCACGGTATTTATCGGCATCCCGTTCGGCTTCTTCGCGCATGGGGGCTGACAGCTCTCTGCCAACGCCTTCCATGAGCAGTGATCTTGACGTGACAATGTCTGGAATCCAATAGCTCACATCGCCAAGATAGGCAGGGGTTCCTGCAGCCATAGCCATCGAAAGCCCATCTGCATCAATGGTTTTAAACCGTTTTGCCAGCGCAATCAACTGACGCAGAGAAAGATCGGTCTGGACAGCATTCTTTACTTCCCCGATGATGGCAGAGATACGGGGAAGAATCTCAGGGGATATAAGACGCGTAAAAAAAGCCCGCATAAAGCGTTGTTGGCGTGAAATGCGCCCAATATCCCCTTCCCCATCTCGATAACGCACATACTGAATGGCATGTGCACCATCCATGTGCTGCATGCCGGGCTGAAGGTCGATGATAAGACCGCCATTGTCGTCCCAAGGATCTTCATAATACATTCGTTTCTCTACGTCGATATCGACACCGCCGACGGCATCGACAATACGCTCAAACGCTGACGTGTCAATCAAAATATAGTGCGAGACAGGAACACCAAGCAGTTTGCGAATGGAGGAAATTGTCAGATCATGACCGCCAAATGCATACGCATGGTTGATTTTATCATATCCATAGTTTCCAATTTCAACGCGTGTGTCGCGAGGGATGGACAACAGTGATATCCGATCTTTTTTTTCATCGACGGCGGCAAGCATCAGCGTATCACTTCGTCCAATATCGTCATCCCTGCGATCTACTCCCATGAGCAGCACATAACCGAGATCGTCGGAAACACTGGTGCCGACATCTGCATCCTTTAATGAACTGGAAAAAAAATATCCTCCTGCATAATAAATCACACACACCAGTACAAATGAAAACGTAAATATAATTCCCGCATACTTAATGAACATACGATCTGTTGTTTTCTTGTCTGATGGAGTTATTTCTGGTTCTTGTGCCATCGATTCGTAAATCTCCCTCTCCGCTTATACCAATCGGATTCAGTATAGCAAAAACAGGCGTTCCGCGCAAATTCTCTAGGTATGATATGTGGGAGCAATATAATGCTTGCAATAAAACATGCCTTCGACAACCATGTCGTTTTAATCCTTCTTTACAAAAAAGTGCATTTCATGTAAACTATGATTTATACTTACATATAGATTTGTAACTGTATATCGGCATAGTGCAATACAGATGGGGATGTTGCCTAATGCTGCAAGGGAGAGGGAATTATGCTTCGACTTCCTGTATCGAAACTAAAAGACGGGATGGTTCTTGGGCAGAGCTTGTTCAATACAGCAGGAGGAAGCTATCTTGTCAAGGGACAGCCGGTAACCATTGACTATATTCGGAAACTGCGTCAGATTGGCATTCAATCTGTAACAGTTACCTCTATGGATCCGGCACATAAACTGCCGCCCCCTCCCGATGTCATTGAAGAAAAAACACGAATCAATGCAATCAGTACGGTCTACAATACGTTTCAATCCATTGAAGAGAACGGAACACTTGATACGACGGCATTGCAGAGGGTAACAGACTCCATTGTCTTTGATCTCTTTGAAAATCGGAATAACCTCGTCCAGCTGACCGATATACGCGCTCATGATGCTTATACTTTCGCGCACAGCGTCAATGTTGCCGTACTCTCTGCCATGATGGGCATGCTATGTCACATGCCCAGAGATGAAATCTCTCTGATTACACTCGGCGGTCTCCTGCACGATCTTGGTAAAGTAGACGTGAGCTCAGATATCCTGACAAAAAATCGAGGACTCTCTGACCGTGAGTTCAAGATTATGAAAAAGCATCCACTTGATGGTTCTCGCCGCATCCTCAATGTCAGTGATCTTCCCAAGAAAAGTATTCTGGCAACCATTGCTGCGCAGCATCACGAACACATCGATGGATCGGGCTACCCCAATGGGATTACCGGTAATGAGATGCATCGTTATGCTAAGATCACGGCAATCGCCGATGTCTATGATGCACTAACCAGTGAACGTCCTTACAAAAAGGCCTACATGCCAAATATTGCCTATAATATCATGCATAATATCAGCAAGGGACAGTTTGACCAAGATTTGCTGGATACATTTTTTAACAATGTCGCACTCTATCCAGAGGGTGCTGTGTTAAAGACAACATTTGGCTTTGCTGTTGTGAAAGAGAGTAGGTTTGGACGTACAACAACGCCAATCATCATCCTTTTTGCCGATACAAACGGAAAATTATTGAATGAGCGAAGTGTTATCGATCTCTATGAGATGCCGGATGGAGCAAAATCCATACAGGTTGTTCCTACAGGAAATGAGCTCTATCACTTCATCCATGAACTAGGCGTCGACCCATCCTACTACCTCGAAGAGGAACGAAAAAAGGATGCGGCTGCTGGGATAAAATCCTCCGGTGTGTCGACGGCGCCGCGTGCGCAATTGAATTAAGATAAAATGAAGTCCGTTAGTGTATAGTAGATCTCGTGCATCAATCATACACTAACGGATTTTTTGTTGCTTATCTTTGCGTTCTCAGAATCATATCGGCCATCTCTTGTACTGTATTACAACGACCGACGGGAAAGCCAATCTCTTCGATTTTCTTTCCAAGCCGCAGGAGATGCGGTGGTGTAAGTGAAGCTTGCTCTAACAGTTCTGTATTACGAAATATATCACATGGAGCACCTGCTCCGACGACACGACCCTTTGCTAGCAGGATTAAACGCTCGGCAGAACGAAGGATATCCTCCATGCTATGTGAGACGAGAACAATGGACATACTGCGCTCACGGTGAAGTGTCGAGAGCATCGACAATAGTTCTTCGCGACCACGTGGATCAAGACCGGCTGCCGGTTCGTCCAAAACGAGATAGCGTGGTGCAAGAGCCAATACACCGGCAATCGCCGTACGTCTGCGCTCCCCTCCGGAGAGTGCAAATGGAGAACGCTCCCGATAGACCTGTGGGAGATGAACAAGCTCCATTGACTCTTGCACACGCCGCTCAACCTCGGCTTCGGGGAGGCCCTGGTTACGCGGACCAAAGGCAATATCCTCGTAGACAGTTTCTTCAAAAAGCTGATGCTCAGGGTATTGAAAAACCATGCCTACACGAAAGCGCGCGGAACGATCCTTCATATCGTTTTTTGGCGTTCTCTTCCCAAGCGGTACGCCATCTACGGAGACTATGCCGGACGTGGGCTGAATCAGCCCGCCGACCAGCTGCATAAGCGTAGATTTTCCCGCGCCTGTTTCCCCCGCTATTGCAGTAAATTCTCCCTCATTAATGACAAGTGAAACGTCATGAAGTGCCGTATGGGAGAGAGGTGTGTTCTCCATATAGGTATATGAAACAGAATCTATTTCGATAGACAATGGATCAACTCCTCGTCTGTTAAGATATTTTCCGATAGATGCTCTCCAGCTCGACGCAAGTGTTGTGCAAGATCGGCAGCAAGGGGGAGATCGAGTCCCAGCTGCTGTATACGTTCTGTGTGAGAGAATACGTCATGCGGCGTTCCATCCATGACAATCTTCCCCTGATCCATCAGAACGATGCGATCTGCAGCAATTGCCTCCTCCATGAAGTGCGTGATATAGATGATCGTTGTTCCCTGCTCTTTGTGTAGTTTTTTCACGGCAGAAAGAACTTCCGCGCGTCCGCGTGGATCCAGCATAGCTGTGGGCTCGTCCAGGACAATACACTGCGTTTGCATAGCGATAGCACCCGCGATAGCAATACGTTGCTTCTGTCCTCCGGAAAGCAGATGCGGTGCATCAGTCGCATGATTACTCATCCCGACCAATGCAAGCGAATCCTCGACGCGGGCCCGTATTTCGCATGGAGGAACTCCAAGATTTTCTGGGCCAAATGCTACATCGTCTTCAACGACAGCGGCGATCAGTTGATTGTCAGGATTCTGAAACACCATACTGACTTTTTGGCGAATCTTCCACCATTGAGATTCGTCCCGTGTATCCATGCCGTCGACAAGACAGGTTCCCGATGATGGCAGAAGAAGTGCATTCAGATGGCGCGCTAATGTAGACTTCCCTGAGCCGTTAGCACCAAGGACAGCGACAAACGCACCGGCCGAAATTTCCAGAGATACATCACGGAGTGCCTCATGGCCTTCGTTATCTGTGCCTTGATAGATATGCGTCACATGGTCAAGTGAAAAAAAAGATTGTGCTTCCATTAGTCTTTATCATCCCGTATGTTCTTAGACTTCGTCTTCAGGCGAACATGGAATGTCGTACCTTTGCCAAGTTCGCTGTTGAGTGTAATTGAACCGTGGTGTGCCTCAATAATCTCGCGTGCAATGGCGAGGCCGAGCCCATTGCCGCCCATACGGCGCGAACGCGCTTTATCAACACGATAAAATCGATCAAAGATGCGTTCCTGATGTTCTTTTGCAATACCGATTCCCGAATCTGTGATAGAAAGGCATACCATACCGCGTTCCTCTGTGCTCAAGGAAACTTCAATGTGACCATGCTCCGGTGTATACTTCACTGCATTGTCGACGAGAATCAGAATAAGCTGACGTATTTTCTGTTCATCTGCGTATATCTCTGCACGTTTGGGCAGGAGCTCTTCGATCGCAATATCTTTCTTCTCGGCAAACGGGCGCATCATGCGTACCGTCTGTCTGGCTGCTGCAGCAATATCCATGCGTACTGGTTTGAACTGTGTTGCCCGTCCATCTGTGCGCGCAACCGTAAGCAGATCCCCCACAAGTTTTGTCATTTTTTTTACTTCATCACGTACATCTTCAATGACCTGTTTCAAAAATGGTGATGTAATTGTCGGATCACTATGCAGAAGATCAGCAGAAGCAAGGACCACAGCGAGAGGTGTGCGCAGTTCATGGGAAGCGTCTGCTGCGAATTGACGTTGGCGCTCATACGCCTCACGGATTGGCCGCATGGCACCACCCGAAAGAATATAGCCGATTGCAGCGGCGAAGATGATGGCGATAACGCCCAATGCCGCCAGTGCTGATGTTGCTTTTTCCAGTCCATTATACATGGCGGTAACATCTTTTCCTACGTATACCGTTTGCATTGGCATGGGGGGGCTGGATACCGTTTGTGAGGTCATCATCACTTTCGTCTGAACGCCGCGATCACTCGTCTTAGTAAATACACGTACCTCACGGTCGGACGGATTCCATGTCCCGACGATGTCCAAGACAAAGGATTCGATACGGGATGAGGCACGCGAGAAATTTATGAGACGTCCCCGATCATCAAACACATAATAAAAGAGACGATCATTGGTACTGCGATACAGCTGTGCCTCATCTGCATCTGTTCCCGTATGCAGTTCATGATACACCTGAGACTCTGCGACGCTGTTCGATGTATCCAAAAGTTCCCGCGCCTGCTCAGAAGTAATCGCCCACTGCATCGTCTTGTGCATAGCAAAAAGGAGGACAATAACCAGCCCTCCCATAACCAGTGCATAGCGCAGCATCAACAGTAAGCGGCTGCGTCCAAACAGATTCTGTTCGCTCAATTTGGTGCCTCCAGCTTATATCCGACACCACGTATCGTTTTGATGGATGCCCCCTCTCCCGCTGCGTCTAACTTCTTTCGCAGCATTTTCATATAGGAGTCGATGTTATTCGAGCTGACGTCTGCCTCCAAACCCCAGATCCGATCGAGGATGATATCGCGCGGAACCACGATTCCGATATTCTGTGCTAGGAGATCAAACAGCTGAAATTCCCGCGGAGAGAGTTGAATGATCTTTCCATTCTTTTCGAGAATATTTGCCGTACGATTCAGCTTAAAACCGCCGATTTCATCAACCTCATGCTGTATACGCTGCGTTGACCGCCTGCCAAGTGCGCGCAGACGAGCCAAAAGCTCAGAAAACTCGAACGGCTTTACGAGATAATCATCCGCACCGGCATCAAGTCCCTTCACACGATCCTCCACAGAGTCCCGCGCGGTCAGCATGAGAATGGCACGATCATAGCCGTTTCGGCGCAGGCGTGCACAGGCATCGACTCCTGACTCGCCCGGCATCATCCAGTCCAAGATCAGGATATCGTACTCTGTGTAGGTTGCATACGCATAAATATCACTGCCGTCTGTCACCCACTCAACACTAATGTCGTTTTGTTCAAGCATATATTGGATGAGCTTGCCGAGGCGCAGATCATCTTCTGCCAAAAGCACGCGCATAATACCATCTCCCTGCTATATCGAATAGAATTATAGATAAGAGGAGTGAAAGATAGCTGAAAAAAGTGCTAACGCATCGCTACGTGCGCTGATGCAATCATGCGATAAAAGACAATCATCCCAAGCCCGTAGCAAGTCAGCATAATGGCCCCCATGGGAATGGCAGTATGATCACCTGCGATGCCTACTACAGGCATCATGCAGGCTCCCAGCAGCATCGAGAAGCATCCAATCAATGCAGAAGCACTGCCCGCATTTTTCCCCTGTCGTGAAAGCGCGAGGGAAAAGCTCGCTGCACCCATCACCGAGAGGGGGATGATGGTAATAAAGAGTAGCATAAAGATCACAGGAAGCGGTGCAGAGACAAAAAACCCAATCAGAAGCAAGCTGCTCCCGATCAGTGGAACAAGTACGGCATATTTCAACATAACGATATCCGGCACACGTCCGGCCAAGCGAGCCGGTAAAATACCGGCGAAGAGAAGCCCACCTCCAATCACGGCAAAAATCACACTAAATCCCTGTGGAGAGACACCATAGATATTCTGAAAGACGAATGAAGAGCCGGAGAGGTAGGAAAAGAAGGCACCAAACACGAAGCACTGCAGCAGACAATGTCCGAGAAAATAACGATCATGTAAAAGGAGGGGGAATTTCTTCAGAGAATCCATCATGTTCTTGCTGCGCTGTTCCTTGGGGAGCGTCTCTTGATAAGCGAGAGTGGCACCGGCCAATACTACGCCGATGAGTGTCAATAAAACGAAAGTGGCGCGCCAATTCGCAAAAAGAAGAATCTGTCCGCCGATCACGGGCGCAATAATGGGAGCAAATCCGTTGACCATCATGAGTACAGAAAAGAACCGTGTGAGCTCTGAGCCTTCGCAAACATCACGTGCGATTGCGCGTGAAATAACAATTCCGCTCGCCCCGGCGAAACCGGCAAAGAAGCGAAAGAAGAGGAAAAGATATATATTCTGCGCGAGTACGCAGCCGAGCGTTGCACCGACAAAGACAAGCATTCCGATCAGAAGAGGCTTGCGGCGTCCCAAGAGATCACTCAATGGACCGGCAAGAATCTGTCCAAGTGCCATGCCCAGCGTTGTCATAGTAAGCGTCATCTGTACCAATGATGTTGGGACAGAAAAGGCTTCCTGCACCTCAGGCAGTGCCGGGAGATACATATCCGTTGAGAGCGGTGCAATTGCCGTCATAACACCAAGGAATATGGTCAGCCAAAGCCGCGTATGCGCATTCATCTCCATTATATTTCTCCCTTATCCTCGTTCACTGCATAATTGTTTTAAGCAGCATTTGCAGCAGATGATTTCTTTCCCCGGCGCATTAGCCATGCCTTTATCGTTTCCCATATTGCAGTTGCGATGACGATTCCCGCTGCGATTGATGCTGCATAGAGAAAGGTCTTTATTCCCTGTGTGCCAAATTTATCCCAGTCAGCAGCAACCGCATAGAACATTGTTCGGTAGAGCGAACCACCGGGGACCATGGCAATAACACCGATGATCAAAAAAATTGTTGCGGGGCATTTATAAAAACGTGCCAGAACTTCTGCGGCAAGTGTCGCAAATACAGCCCCAGCAAAGTATCCGGCATACTCATTCCAATCGAGTGCTATAAACAGGATGGTGAATCCCCAGGCAATCATACAGACCACAGCTCCTACACAGGCATCCTTGATATGCCCATGCCAGAGCAAATGAAAAAAGAATCCACCAATAAGAGACGTGAGGAGGTAGACCCACCACGTTGTTTGAAAAGCGATGATGGTTCCTGATGAACTAAACGCAAAGCCGGTAGCGATCAGCAAGCTCAGAATAAATGCCTCTGCACTCTTGAGCAGCCCTGAAATCGTTTCCTGACTGAACATATCGCGTATTGAGTTCATGAGGGCAAGCCCTGGGATCACCGGCATAATGTTGCCCATATTTATCGCTGCCGGATGAATATCCATCCCCATCCACATGAATGAGTTGGCAAAAACACCACCGATAAAACTAAGTAAAACGAGGGCACAGTATGGATTTAGTTTCGTTCTGCCAAGCAAATATTGAATGAGTCGAAGAAAAACACCAACGATCCCGGCACATATGGCGTCTTCTAAACGACCGCCGAAAAAAGCAGCAAAACTGCCGGCGATAATGGCCCAATAAAACACAGATGCTTTGAGTGAAATCACATCCATCGCATCGATCTCGCGGATACGCGCCTTTATTTCGTCAGAAGTGAGGGGATGTGCACAAATTTCTCGTGAGAGCTGGTTCAACGCGATCAATCGCTGAAAATCGAAATTCTGCCCAGGAACACGACGCATCTGTGAAATGACGCCGATGTCCTCCCCGCGTATCGTCACAACAATACTGGAGGTAATGACCATGACATCCACATGGCGAACCCCATAGGCGCGGCATATAAAGTTGATCGTCCGCTCTACACGGCTTACCTCCGCACCAGTTACGAGCATGCGCTGCCCAATGTCGATGGCACGTTCCAGAATCTTGTTGATGTTCATTCGTGCTGTTTCGTTTATCATAATGAACATAGTTATAACATGTCTTTACTGCCATGTCACGCTTTTTCAGAGAAAAACAGCAGAACCGTTTTCACAGTCCTGCTGCTCATCCCATGTGTGATATTATTCTACGGTAACAGACTTTGCGAGATTTCGCGGCTTATCCACATCGCAGCCGCGCGTAATCGCTGCATAGTATGCAAGCAACTGAAGCGGGATAACGGAGAGAATCGGCATAATGAACTCATCGGATGCCGGTACGTGCATCACATGATCCACGTACTTTTTCAATTCGGTATCCCCTTCGGCAGCAATACCGATAACAACGGCATCACGCGCCTTGACTTCCTTGATATTGGAAAGGGTTTTCTCGTAAACATTCCGCTGGGTTGCCAGTGCGATGACCGGAACGCCTTCTACGATCAGAGCAAGCGTACCATGCTTCAACTCGCCCGCAGCGTAGGCTTCTGCGTGGATGTACGAAATCTCCTTGAGCTTGAGTGCTCCCTCGAGGGATACGGAATAGTCAAGACCGCGGCCGATGTAGAAAACATCCTCATTGAACCCGTACTGCTTGGCAAATGTCTTGATGGGATCAACGTCAGACAAGATCTCCGAAATCTGCGAGGGAATCTCCTGCAGATGCTCTACCAATTCCGCCGTGCGCTTTGGCGCAATCATTCCCTTGATCTCCGCCATATACAGTGCAAGCATGAAGAAAAGGACGAGCTGTGTTGTGTATGCTTTCGTCGATGCAACGGCAATCTCAGGTCCTGCCCATGTGTAAACGACCTGATCTGCCTCGCGTGCGATGGAGGACCCGACCACGTTCGTAATTGCAAGTGTCTTTGCTCCACGACGCTTGGACTCCTTGAGTGCCGCAAGGGTGTCACTGGTCTCACCGGACTGCGATACAACGATCAGCAGCGTCTTGTCATCGACGATCGGGTCACGATAACGGAACTCAGATGCGACATCCACTTCGACAATGACGCGCGCCATTTTCTCAATATAGTACTTCCCAACGAGTCCTGCATGATATGCCGTACCACAGGCGACAATATAGATCTTGTTGAAGGAATTGAGATACTCGGGGGTCCAAGAGAGTTCTTCAAAAGAAATACTCTTCTTGTCACTCGTAATACGCTGGCTCATCGTGTCACGAACGGCTTTCGGCTGTTCATGAATTTCCTTGAGCATGAAATGCTCATAGCCGCCCTTTTCTGCTGCCTCAGCATTCCATGTGACTTCAAATACCTTCTTGGCAACGGGCTCGCCCTTGCGGTCAGTGATCTCGACACTGTCCTTGCGTACAATGGCAAGTTCGCCGTCCCCCATGATGTAGGTGCGGCGTGTACGGGAGATAATCGCGGGGATATCCGAGGCGATATAGTTCTCCCCTTCGCCGAGGCCAATGATCAGCGGGTTGTCCTGCTTTGTGCAGACAAGCATATCCGGGTGTTTACGGCTCATAAATGCCAGAGCATAAGACCCTTCGATACGACGCAGAACCTCGCGAACAGCTGCAACGAAATCGCCCTGATATACGTCCTCCAGAAGATGAACAACTACTTCTGTATCCGTTTCGGACTTAAATACATGACCTTTTTCGATGAGCTCTTCCTTCAGTGAAAGATAATTTTCGATAATGCCGTTATGGACAATGGCAAAATCGTTGTGACAATCCACATGGGGATGTGCGTTCACATCCGACGGACGACCGTGCGTCGCCCAACGTGTATGACCGATACCGATGTTGCCAACGGGGACATTTCCCTTGATCTTGTCACGAAGTGCGGACAGGCGTCCAACGCTCTTCTCGACACGAATGCTTCCGTTGTCGTAAACAGCGATTCCGGCTGAGTCATAACCGCGATACTCCAGTTTGGACAGACCATCCAGCAGGAACTCTGCTGCCTGACGATCACCGACATAACCAACAATTCCACACATAAAAATACCTCCTGATCGAGTAAAACATCGCTCAGGGATTTCACTCTGACTGCAGCTTTGTCCACGCGGTCACCCGCATGATTTGACCACAGCCTATCGGCAGAGTATGCCGGAAGGCATCCGCTGACGGCTCGACAACCTTCTCCTCGTCCTCTGAGAAAACACCTTCCCAGAGCCAGCGCTAAGATTAATTCTTTTTTATAAATGAAATCCCCCATGCATCAGATGATGCATGGGGACATTCTATCCGATATAGCGCAATAAGTCAATCGTTCACTTCTGCGAGCAGAAAAAATACTTTTGATTCATGGCATTTTGGCAACATAGTGACTGAAACTCCCGATGACGAGCTGCGGAAATTCTTCATGAAGAAGATGCATAAAATTTTTCGTCCCAACGGGCATCCCCTCCGCCTCCGGCATGACTTGCAGAAATTGTGTTGGATCAATATTGAGATTTCTCATCTGAATCATCTGAACCGGAAGCTCGCGGAAAAATTGCTGCCAAGCATGGAGTTCCTCGGGGCGATCGGTAAATCCTGGAAAATGCAGCAAGTTGATGGAGACATATACTTGGTGCTTCAATGCATAATGGATGGACTCCTTAACAGAGTCAAGCTGATAGCTTGCGCGATAATATGCATTATAGCTTTCAGGCCGTGCGCTAATCATGGATACACGCAAAGAATCAAGCCCTGCATCGACAATTTTTCTCATGCCTTCCGGATATCCAGCGTTGGAGTTCATATTGATTTGACCGCGCGTGGTAACGCTGCGTATTTTACGGATTCCATCAGAAATCCGATCCGCGGCAAGCGACGGTTCACCTTCACAGCCCTGTCCAAAGCTGATGATTCCATCCGGGGCGAGCGAGAGATGATAGATGCCGACCTCAGCGATTTCATCTGCTGTCGGTGCGAATGTAATTCGTTCTTGCGGAGACGGACAGCATTCTGAACTCTGTAGGGAGATGCAGCCGAGACAGTTGGCATTACAGACGGGTGATGTCGGCACACCGCATTCCCAGCGCCGGTAGAACAGGTTCTGTGCCGTGAGGCAATGATAGTTCAGCGAGCAGTTCCCCACCTGCTCTACGATGCGGTTATGGGGGAGCTCTTTCATCGTGCGGCGCACCAGCTTCTTGAGTCCAGTACCATTATAGTTGGATGGATCCCATTTGTCATTTTCGTCCGTATATACGGCAGCCACCCACAGCTGTCCACGATAGGACAATACGGCAGTATAGCCATATAATGGGAGTAGAGATGCATCATCTGTGCGATGGAAAGCAGGAAGATGGGTTCGCGTATAGCCCTGTGGAAGAATGGCGGCTACGGCAGTGCCATTGATCTCTTCCTCACATCTATCCATACGCAGGCCCACTGCCTTATGCGAAGGCATAAACATAAGATCCGCACTGTCAGGAAGTGGAATGAGTTCATCGGGATGAAGTGAAACATTTAATGTGCCAACTCGACCTAACCCCTGCAAATTCGCTGCCTCACAAATGTTGCCGTGATGGTCGGCATAGACTGCGGTAATCCTATCTTTCTTCTCGTGCAGAAGTGTCGTCGTTCTCGTTCGTTTCATGATTGCCCTCTTGATGCTTTTCCTTCTTTCGATGTGGATTATAGCGGTTCATTGCAAAATCTGTCCCATCCGTTACGATACACGTCACTGCGGGCAAAAGATATGCTATCGCCTCGCAAATCTTTGGCAGATCCTCCGGTGCAAATGGAGCAAGAACGTGGTTGATGACGGTCCATCCGGCTGGCGGACGCCCGATACCAATACGAACACGAGTAAATTCCTCGCTGCCGACATGGGAAAGGATGGATTTGATCCCGTTATGGCCGCCTGAGCTCCCTTGCTTTCGAATGCGTACCGTCCCGACAGGAATATCCATATCATCGTGGACAACGATCAAATCTCCACTGTTCAGTTTGTAGTAGGAAAGCATGGGCCCGATCGCTTCCCCGCTGTTATTCATATAAGTCAATGGTTTGACAAGGAAAATTTTTTCTCCGCCGATACGTGCTTCTGCAACAGATGAAGAGAAATCCTCTTTCCATGCAGAGGCGTTTAGATGCTCTGCCAGCGCATCGATCAGCATGAAGCCGACATTGTGCTTGGTATTGGCATACTCTGCTCCGGGATTCCCAAGCCCCGCAATAAGTTTCATTCACTACTCCTTCGTCGGATCACCAACCATAAAGAGATAGGCAAGTACTAAGATGCCAAGAGCAATACGATACCAGCCGAATGCGGTAAAGTCGTTGCGCTTTATGTATCGTAAGAGGAACTGAATCGAGAGAATCGACACGACGAATGCAGTGACCATGCCAACGGCGAGAATAAGCAGCTCTGCTCCCGTGTAGTGCCAGCCAAATTTGACAAGTTTCAGAAAGGATGCGCCAAACATGACAGGAATGGCGAGAAAGAAGGTGAATTCCGTTGCGACATAGCGGCTTGCTCCAAAGATAATGCCGCCAAGGATTGTTGCCCCGGAACGGCTCGTCCCCGGAACGAGCGAAAGCACCTGAAAGACGCCAATGATGAATGCTGTACGATAGTCCAGCGCAGCAAGGCTCTCGACACGCGGCGTCCGACGTTTATTCCAGCGCTCTACGACAATAAAAAGAATACCGTATAGTATCAGCATGGAAGCGACAACAGGCGCGTTCATGAAATGTTCTTCCATATATTTGTTGAACGCGAGCCCGATCACCGCAGCAGGAAGACAGGCAACGATGACCTTCCCCCATAGATCCAATGTCTCACGGCGCTCTGCCCTAGACTTACTTCCAAGGAACGGATTCAGCTTCTTTGCATTCAGCACCACAACAGCAAGAATGGCACCGAGCTGGATGACAACCAAAAACATATCCATAAAGGCAGTTGATACATTCAGTCGAATGAATTCGTCAACGAGGATCATGTGCCCTGTACTGGATACAGGAAGCCACTCGGTGAGTCCCTCAACAATTCCCAGAATAACGACCTTTAGCATCTCCGCCAATGATATTTCCACAGTATATAAATCCTCCTTCGACTATACCAGCAGAAGCATAGCACCTGTCTGGTACCACTAAAATCTCGCCCATTATAGCACAATTGTCGGGCTTATGCACGGTACGCATAGAAAAAAGGCTGCCGAAGCAGCCCTCATTCAAACGATTTCTTTTAGACCAACCCGTGTGCCAGCATGACGTCTGCCACCTTGGAGAATGCAGTGATATTTGCGCCCGCAACGAGATCATCGGGGTCAGCATAAAGCTCTGCATTTTTCTTTGCATCACGGTAGATATGGCTCATGATCTTGCGAAGGCGCTTATCCACCTTCTCAAAAGTCCACTGGCGGCGCTCAGAGTTCTGCGACATCTCAAGGGCGGATACGGCCACACCGCCCGCATTGGCCGCCTTTGCCGGGGCAAAGAGTACCTTGTGGCTCTGGAAATAAGCAATGGCGTCGAGCGTAGACGGCATATTTGCACCTTCGCCGACTGCTTGCACTCCATTGGCGACCAGCAGCTTGGCAGAATCCAGATCGATTTCACTCTGTGTCGCGCACGGAAGTGCAATATCGCACTTCACCGACCAGACGCCGCTGCATCCTTCGTGATACTCTGCATTCGGGTGCGTATCTGCATATTCCTTGATCCGTGCACGACGCACTTCCTTGATCTCCTTGAGTGCGGCAAGGTCAATGCCGTCCGGATCATAGATATAGCCGTTCGAATCGGAGCACGTCACAACCTTCGCACCAAATTCCTGCGCCTTCTCAATGGCGTATGTAGCGACATTTCCAGCGCCGGAGACAACGATTGTTTTGCCTGCGAGGTCGATTCCTTTTGCCGCAAGCATATCCTGCACGAAGTAGAGAAGACCATAGCCCGTCGCTTCAGTACGCGCAAGACTTCCCCAGTAGTCCGTACGTTTGCCTGTCAGAACACCCGCATCGTAGGAGTCACGAATGCGCTTGTACTGTCCAAAAAGATAACCGATCTCACGCCCGCCGACGCCAATATCGCCTGCCGGCACATCCACATTCGGACCGATATGACGATAGAGCTCCGTCATGAAGCTCTGGCAGAACTTCATCACTTCGTTATCTGAGCGGCCGTGCGGGTCAAAATCTGAGCCCCCCTTGCCGCCGCCGATGGGAAGGCCGGTCAGAGCATTCTTGAAGACCTGCTCGAAAGCAAGGAATTTCAGGATATCAAGCGTAACACTTGGATGGAAGCGAAGACCTCCCTTGTAGGGGCCCAAGGTGCTGGACATCTGGACGCGGAAGCCGCGGTTGACCTGAATCTCCCCCTTGTCATCTACCCAAGGGACTCGGAAGGAGATGATGCGGTCCGGCTCGATCAGGCGCTCCAGAATCTTGTGCTCCTTATACTCAGGATGCTTTTCCAAGAGAGGGACAACCGAGGTCAGCACCTCACTGACGGTGTTTTTAAAATGGCTTTGATCGGGATCGCGCTTCGATACCAGATCCAAAATATCATCCACGTACTGTTTCATGTTCGACATAATAATTCCTCCCTCTTATCCTTCCTGGAGATTATCCAGTGAACGAAAATGAGTATAGCATAGAGGATGAAGTTTTGTATAGCAGTTGTGGGCATGAATACAATATGCATTTACAAATACAAAGAGTGTTCCCCTCCCCCCGTTCAATGAGGAGAAAGGAACACTCTTCTCAAGTTATAGATGATATGGTTCATGACGGCTGATCTTGAACGAGCGATAGATCTGTTCCATTAAGAACAGCCGTATCAGTTGATGCGGCAGGGTAAATTGTGAGAAGGACAGACGCAGATCTGCTCGTTGGCGCAATTCATCAGACAGTCCAAAGGGACCACCAATTAGAAATGCAATATGGCTTTCTCCCATGAGCATCAGACGATCAATCCGTGCGGAAAATTTCTCGGAAGACATCTCCTCGCCGCCCACATCCAAAACGATCAGGTAAGCCCCATGTGGGATTTGCGAAGACAGTCGTTCGCCCTCGCGGCGAAGAACTTCATCCTTTTCCGCGGGAGAAGGTCGATCCTTCATGCGTTCTTCGATGATCTCGATCGTACGCAGATTGACATAGGGGCGGAGACGTTTTTCATACTCTGCAATACCGTCGCGTAAATATTTCTCCTTTAGCTTCCCCGCGCAGACAATCGTAATTTTCAACGATCCTCCTGCGGCATCTCTTCCAGAACGACCTCTGCCTTGTTCTTCGTACCGTTTCGTTCATAGGTCACTGCCACCTTGTCACCGACCTTATAGGAGGCAATCTTATTCCGCAGGTCAGCAACGCTGTTGACTTCCTCTCCGTTAATCTCAAGGATGATGTCTCCGCGTTGGAAGCCTGCTTTACCGCAGGGACCGTCGAGTGTCAGACGGAAGATATAGACGCCCTTATCGATGTTCAGCTGGTAGCCGTAGCGAGCTGCCGTGTCCGGATCGAAGACGGATACACCGAGATAGGGGCGTGCCACATAACCTTTCTCAATCAGCTCATTTACGATTGTCTGTACGGTATTGATCGGAATGGAAAAGCCCATTCCCTCTACGCCGCTCGCTGCGACCTTCGCGCTGTTGATTCCGATGACCTCTCCATCAGCATTGACCAATGCCCCGCCGGAGTTGCCCGGACTGATTGCCGCATCCGTCTGAAAGAGCTTGACACGTTTATCACTGATGTCAAGGGTTCGGTTCAAGGCACTGATCACACCTGCCGTAACGCTGCCCTGAAACTCAAGCCCCATGGGATTGCCGATCGCAATAGCTGGCTCTCCGACAACAACACCGTCCGAATCGCCGAATACGGCTGTCGGAAGATTGTCCTCATCCACCTTCACCACAGCAAGGTCTGTAAATTCATCCTGACCGATCAATTTTCCCTTCAGTGATCGTCCATCTGCGAGAGAAACGATGATTTCCTTTGCCCCACTGATTACGTGATTGTTCGTGACGATATAGCCGTCGCTGCGAAAAATAACACCGGAGCCGACGCCCTCTGTCTGCACCGGATTATTGAACCAGTCGCGTGCCACAGCCTTGTTCGTAATCCCAACGACAGCAGGACCTACAGCTTTTGCCGCACGCACTACGGGGGTATTACGCGCATCAGAGATATTGGAAACATCCACGGTCTGTGCGGGTTTTGTCCCTGTCGTTCGGGTGTCGGCAGCTGTGCCCATGGAACAACCACCCAAGATTGCGAGGGATGCCAACACTGCGGCGGCGGTCAAAACAACGCCCTTGCGCCGATGGCGTTTGAAATGTAAATTCATCATAACAGCTCCTCTTTACAGCTTAACTTCCGCTCCGCCCTCGGGAAGACAGGATTCGACATCCATCGTCATACCGCGCGTTGCGAGAATATCCTTGATCGTATTGAAAGCAAGATCGGGGCCATTGTTTTCCTCCGAAAGGTGCGCCAGAAAAACCTTGTGCGGTATCTTCTTCATGCGCGTCAGTGCCCATCCCGCTTCGGCATTGGCAAGATGTCCACGGTTGGAGAGAATTCGCCGTTTGAGCGGCCAAGGGTATTTTCCTTTACGGAGTAAATCTGTATCGTGGTTGGCCTCGAAGACGAGCACATCAGCCCCCTCCATCGCCTCCTGTACGGTATCTGTCACAACGCCAAGATCGGTAGCAAGTGTACAGCAATATGAGCCCTCCACGCGGAATCCGCAGGGTTCTGCCGCATCATGGGAAATGGGGAATGGGTGTATGGTAACATCACCGACGCAAAAATCCCCAGAGATACAATGTATATCCTCTGCAAACGCTGCGCCTCCGTCAATTCCAGCAAGCGTCCCCCGGGTCGCAAGGATCGGCAGGTGGTATTGCTTCGACAGAGTCTTCAGACCTCGTACATGGTCGATATGCTCATGGGTAAGGAGTATGGCGTCAATGGTTTGCGGATCGATTTCATTGGCTCTGAGTGCTTTCGTGATCCGTGCCGCACTGATGCCGGCATCGATCAGAAGACGCACCCCGTCCAGCTCTATATAGACGGAATTTCCCTTGCTTCCACTCGCTAACACAGTTACCTGCAAACTATATCCCCTCCAGTGAACACATCATATTCTTTCTGTCTGTAAATTTTCTGCATAATTTCTATGGACTGAGTTAATGAAGCACCGATAAATTCTGCCGGATGGTACGTCATGCATTGGCAGTTCTTTATCGGTGCTTCCTATTATTTCTTTACGAGTTCATCCTTCATTCGTGCAATATGTGTCATGATCTCCTCGGAGAAGGAATCCAGCTCCTCCTTGCTCTTGCGGTCGCCGTGAAACATGATCGGTGCGCCGTACATGATCCGTAGCTGTGGAATCAGTCCGCCATTGGAAAAAATACGATGGGAATTGAGGATGGCAACGGGCACGATCGGAGCCCCCGTCATGGCGGCGATGAGCGCGACGCCTGCTTCCGCCTTTTGGAGTTCTCCAGTCTTGCTGCGTGTCCCCTCGGGGAAGAGTCCAAGAATGCGTCCTTCCTTTAGGATATTAACTGCCGCCTTGATCGCGCCGCGGTCAGATGCGCCACGTTTCACGGGAAAGGCATGGCAGCGGCGAATCGCCGCACCGAAGATGGGGTTCTCAAAGAGTTCGATCTTTGCCATGTAGCTGACGGGACGATCGATAAGACTTGCCATCAGCGGCGGGTCAATATTGCTTGCATGGTTGGCGGCGAGAATCACGGCTCCCTCTGCTGGGATGTTCTCGCGGCCATATACACGCGTGCGAAAGATAATGTAGAAAATCAGCCGAAAGAGATGCTGCAAAAATCCATAAAACATATATACGCCTGCCTATTCTGCGAGTTCCATAATCCGCGCGGCAACTTCGTCGATGGAGAGTGTGGTCGAGTCAAGCAAAACGGCATCATCTGCCTGACGCAGCGGCGAGATGACACGCTCACTGTCCTGCTTGTCACGTGCGGCGATCTCCTGTTTCAGCTCGTCAAAATCCACTGCATAGCCCTTTTCCTTCATCTCATCATAACGGCGGCGTGCCCGCTCCTCCACAGATGCCGTGAGAAATACCTTCACATCAGCATGGGGGAGCACGTTCGTCCCAATATCACGCCCATCCATCACGACGGCACCATCTGCTGCCATCGCACGTTGGAGCTCGACCATCTTTTCCCGTACCGGGCCGAGGGCAGCGACGCGCGAGACGATGTGTGTGACCTCAGGCGTTCGGATCTCATGCGTCACATCCGTTCCATCGACGGTGACGCGTGTCCCGCTCTCTGTGCAGGCGAGCCGTACATCAATGTCATGGACAGCCTGCAGGATGTCCGCATCGGTCGCTTCCTTCGATTGCTGCAGTGTTTTCCATGCCACACCGCGATACATCGCGCCCGTGTCAATGTAGGTATAGCCGAGCTTTTCTGCCACAATTTTGGCAACGGTGCTTTTCCCGGCGCCTGCCGGTCCATCAATTGCTATAACACGTTTCATACGAAATCCTCCTCATTCACAGCCGATCGATCTCGGAAAAAAATGTCGGATAGGAAATATTCACGCTTTCGGAGTTCTCAATGAGAACTCCCTCCCCTGCTGCACCAAGCACAGCGAGCGACATTGCCATGCGATGATCGTCATAGCTCTTGACCTGCGCCCGTCGTATCTCGGATTTTCCGTGAATCACGAGGCCGTCCTCACGCTCCTCGATGCTTCCGGGAGATAACTTCTGCAGCTCCGTCGCGATGGCATGGAGGCGGTCGGTCTCCTTGACGCGGAGTTCACCCGCTCCTGTAATGATTGTATCGCCCTCGGCAAATAGTGCAGCGACGGCGAGTACAGGAATCTCATCGATCAGCCGCGGCATAATCTCTGCGCCAAAAGAAACGCCGTGCAGGGGCGCTGCCTCAACAAGGAGATCAGCAACGCGTTCCCCGCCGCTCTCACGCTCATTGTGCATGGAGATATGCGCCCCCATATCTCTCAGCACATCCAGTATCCCCGTACGTGTGGGGTTGATTCCGACGTTATTCAAGCGCAGATGACTGTCTGCGATGATCGTCCCAGCGACAAGGAAGTACGCCGCCGAACTGATGTCCCCCGGCACCGTGATCTCGCTCGGCGCATGGAAGCTGTCCTCCTCCACGGGAAAGACGGTAACGCTCGTTCCACAGCGCTCGAGATGGACACCGAACCCCGTGAGCATCTGCTCGGTATGATCGCGTGAGATGTACGGCTCCGTGACAGTGGTCGGTGCATCCGCATAAAGTCCCGCAAGCAGAATGGCGGACTTTACCTGTGCACTCGCAACAGGGCTGTCATAGTGGATGCCGTGCATCTTCTTCTCTGCCGGAACAATGGTAAGCGGGAGGTTATTGTTCTCGTTCCGTCCATAAATTCGTGCGCCCATCGTTGAGAGCGGGCGGAGTACACGGCCCATCGGGCGGCGCGTCAACGAAGCATCGCCGCTGAACACGGAAAGAAAGGGCTGCGGGGAAAGGAGGCCCATCATCAGGCGCAGCGTCGTCCCCGAGTTGCCTGCATCGAGCACGGTCAATGGCTCAGAGAGGCCATGCAGTCCCCTGCCCGTAACAATGAGTTCCTTTTCGTTCAGAAATTCAACATTGACGCCGAGTGCCCGCATCACGCCGACGGTCGAGAGACAATCCGCCGCATGGAGAAAATTTTTGATGTGCACCGGCGTATTCCCGAGTCCTGCAAACATCACGCTTCGATGCGAGATCGACTTATCCCCCGGAATATCAATCGTCCCCTGCCATCCGTGTGCTGCGGCAGTGACTGTCTTGACATCAGCCATTATTTAACCACCTTCCATCAATACACTGTGAGTTCCAGCAGCGTGTCCCATCGAAAATGCTGCCTGAAGATTATATCCACCTGTATACGCATCCACATCAACCAATTCTCCGGCAAAATAAAGTCCATGCACCAGCTTTGATGCCATGGTGCGCGGGTCGATCTCACGTGTTGCAACGCCCCCTGCGGTCACGATCGCCTCGGAAAGAGGACGCGTCCCCACGATGGTCAACGGAAGTGCCTGTAGTGTTCGAACGAGACATTCACGCTGCTTCGAAGATATATGGCCAACGATGCTGTCGGGAGAAAGCTGCGCTGCGCTCAATACGATATCAATCAGACACTTTGGCAGGAGATCCATCATCCCATTGTGAAGGTGCTTCTGTTCATATTTTGCAAAATCCCGATCCAGTCTGTCACGTAATTTCTCATGGGTCAGCGCAGGTTTCAGGTTCAGATGAAGCGACAGTTCCTGTACGCCCTCTGTAAGCAGTTCAGACGCACGGCGGCTCAGCTGGAGGATAATCGGTCCCGTGACACCAAAATGAGTGAAAAGCATTTCGCCAAAGAAATGCTGCTCCTTTTTGCCGTTATGGCAGAGTGACGCACGCACATTGCGCAGGGAAAGGCCCTGCACATCCTTCACCCATGCCTCCCGTGTTACAAGCGGGACAAGTGCGGGAAAGATTGGTGTAACCGTGTGGCCTGCTGCACGTGCGAGCGCATAACCATCTCCTGTGGATCCCGTCGCAGGATAGGATGCACCACCCGTGGCAAGAATCACGGCGTCTGCTGCAAGACATGAGCCATCCGAGAGACAGACGCCGTGCACAGAACCATCTTCAAGGATGAGTTTGCGCACTGCTGTATTTGTACGAACCTCTGCACCGCAGTCACGCAGATGATGCAGCATCGCATCGACGACATCGACGGCGTGATCACTCTGCGGGAAAACGCGATTGCCGCGTTCCGTTTTGAGCGGCACCCCCAGTTTCTCAAAGAAGTTGATAACATCGGAATTATCAAAAGCACGAATGCAGCTGTTGAGGAATCGTCCATTCCCTACCACATTTTTGATAATCTCCGGGACATCATCTGCGCTTGTCACGTTGCAGCGGCCTTTTCCCGTGATCATCATCTTGCGGCCGACGCGCGGCATCTTTTCGAGCAGCGTTACGTTCCCACCGTTTTCCGCCGCCGCTGCCGCCGCCATCATCCCCGCTGGTCCTGCGCCTACGACGAGAACCTTCCTCACTATGTATCCCTCCCGCTATTTTTTGCAGTTCATGTATCTCATCCAGAGTCAGATGACGAAATGCTCCGCAGGGCAGCCCATCCAGCGTCAGCATAGCAAAGCGGACGCGTCGGAGTCTTTGCACACGGCATCCGACGGCGGCAAACATGCGCCGCACCTGTCGGTTTCGCCCCTCATGAATAATCGTCTCGACGAGCGTGCGTCCTCCCTCCCGGCGCAGAATGCTTAGCTGCGCAGGAGCTGTTTTCCCATCATCCAGAAGAATCCCCTGTCGAAGATTCGAGAGCTTGTCCTCGGTGACGGTTCCTGTTACCTCCGCATGGTATACCTTGTCGATCTCAAAGCGCGGATGAAGGAGCCCCTGTGTCATAGCACCATCGTTTGTGATAATCAGAAGTCCCTCGGTATCCGCATCGAGTCGCCCGACAGGATAGAGACGTACAGGAAAATGCGGCAGGAGATCCAGTACTGTTCTGCGTCCCCGATCATCGTGTGCCGTCGAGAGACAGCCGCGTGGTTTATGGAGAAGAATATACAGCTTCTCCTCACTCCCCTGAACAGGTGTACCATCGACGGCGATCTCATGGAACGATGGATCATACTTGCTGCCAAGCATCGTGACGGGCACGCCGTCCACCGTAACGCGGCCATCTCGTATCAATGCCTCTGCTGCACGGCGGGAAGCTACCCCGGCATGGCTGAGAATTTTCTGCAATCGTTCTTCCATACTGTCTCTACCGCACTCTCACGGCCTGTGCTCCCATCAATGTAATGAGTTCTTCACGGATTTCGCGCGACCCGTCGATCCAATACGAGGGCGCCAGCTGGCGCCAGCTTCCATCGTTCTTTACATAGACGGGATGCGTGCCTGCATACTTCGTAAACAATTCTTTCATCCTTGTCCATAGGACACGCCGATCCGCATCAGGCGGCGGAACAAGATAGAACGATGTGCTGTATTCGTGCATCGGCCAGATCTCATCCGCCAGCACTTTCGGGTCCTCTCCCGACATGTCAACATGCCCCTGCACCACGAGAACACAATCTGGTTCAAGATCGGACACGTGAGCGTAGAACACGCGCGGAAATACTGTGAGCTCGATATGTCCGCTGTAATCCTCCATCTCAGCAAAAAGCATTGTATCGCCCTTTTTTGTCGTGTAGCGTTTCGTATTGGTCAATATGCCTCCGATACGAACAAGTTGACGATCTTTACACTGTCCCGTTAAAATATCTGAAATTGACAGGAGACAGGAAAGGGTATCACGGTAGTCATCGAGCGGATGTCCAGTGATGTAGAATCCCGTAGCCTCTTTCTCCCACATCAGACGTTCGCGCGGCGTACTTGGGGGGACTTCTACAGCATTCTGAACTTGATGAATGGACTCCATCGTATCCTGCCCAAACAGCCCCATCTGTCCGCTGATACGATCCCGCTGGGTTCGCGCAGCATCCTGCATCGCAGAGTCCAGCGAAGAGAGCAATTGATTCCGTTCGGTGCCAAGGCTGTCAAAGGCACCGCATTTAATCAGGCTCTCTATCGCACGCTTATTCAAAATGCGTACATCAACGCGTGCACAAAAATCTATCAACGAACGAAAACTTCCATTTGCGGAGCGTACCTGTTCCATGCTTTCGATCGCTGTCTCTCCAACGTTGCGCACTGCCGCGAGGCCGAATCGTATGGCACCGCTTTCAATACTGAATCCCGCTGTACTTGCATTGATGTCCGGCGGCAGAATTTTGATGTTCATCTGACGGCATAGCTGAATATAGACGGGAATTTTATCCGTTTTATCCATGATGCTCGTCAATACCCCTGCCATGAACTCCACAGGATAGTGTGCCTTGAGATACGCCGTCTGCCATGCCAAGAGACCATACGCAGCACTGTGGGATTTGTTAAATCCATAATCAGCAAAATGTGTCAGGAGATCGAAGATATGATTGGCGAGTGCCGTTTCTATTCCATTTTTTTCGCATCCCTGGAGGAAAATCTCCTTCTGCGCCATCAAAAGCTCATGTTTCTTTTTCCCCATGGCACGTCGTAGGAGATCCGCCTGTCCAAGGGTAAAGCCCGCCAGAACCTGGACGATCTGCATGACCTGCTCCTGGTAGAGGACGACGCCAAATGTCTCCTTGAGAATCGGCTCGAGAAGCGGATGCAGATAAACGACCTCTTTTTTTCCATGCAGGCCATCGATAAAATCGGTCACCATACCACTCCCCAGAGGCCCTGGACGATAGAGGGCAACCGTCGGAATGAGGTCGACAAACCCTTTGGGCTGAAGATCCTTGACGAGATTTGTCATGCCTGTCGATTCCATCTGAAAGACAGCACCTGTATCTCCAGCGCATAGCATTTGTGATGTCTTCTCATCAACGAGAGGGATCTTGTCCACATCCAGCTCAATACCGTGCGACTGTCGTATATTCTTCACGGCATCGTCGATGATGGTGAGTGTGCGCAGTCCCAGAAAATCCATTTTGAGAAGGCCTAGTGCCTCCACGTCGTCCTTGTCATATTCTGTGACCAGCGTACCGTCAGAGACCCACACGGGCACTTGACTCGTCAACGGCGACTTTGCAATCACAACGCCGGCAGCGTGAATCGAGGTGTTGCGCGGCAACCCCTCGATCTTACGTGCGAGATCAATGACGCGATGCGCCTCTTCATCCTCCTCATACCGCTTGCGAAAGTCGGCAGACTCCTCAAGCGCGCGGTCTAGCGTGATATTCAGCTCGGCGGGGACGAGTTTTGTAATGGTTGACACTTCGCCAAACGGCATCTCCAGCACACGAGCGACATCGCGAATTGCACCTTTTGCTCCCATTGTTCCAAAGGTAGCAATTTGAGCGACATGATCCTCTCCATAGCGTTCTTTGACATACGAAATAACGCGACCACGATTGATATCGTCGAAGTCGATATCAATATCTGGCATTGACACGCGTTCTGGGTTGAGAAAACGCTCAAAAAGAAGCGCATACTGTAAGGGATCAATATTCGTAATGCCAAGTAAGTAGGCGACAATACTTCCTGCTGCAGAGCCACGTCCCGGCCCTACCGCGACGCCATGCCCGCGCGCATAGTTGATGAAGTCCCACACAATGAGAAAGTAACTGGCGTATCCCATCTTATGAATGACACCGAGTTCGTAGTCCAGACGTTGATGCACCTCGTCCCCTGCCGTAGGATACCGTGCAGGCAGACGCTCTAGGCAAAGTGCGCGGAGATAGGCATCATCTGTTGTATATCCATCGGGGAGCGGATAGTACGGCAGCTGCAGTTCCCCGAAGGTAAAGTCCACCTGACAGCGTGCTGCGATTTTTGCCGTATTCTCTATCGCACCTGGATAGTCGGTGAAGAGATCGGACATCTCTTCCTCGGATTTCAGATAATAGTCAGGACCCGAAAAACGCATTCGATCGGGATCGTTGAGTGTGCGCCCCGTCTGCACGCAAAGAAGAATATCATGAAATTCACTGTCTTCTGCATGGACATAGTGCACATCATTGGTTGCAGTTAGCCCGATATCATATTTTTTTGCAAGATCCCGGAGTGCACGATTGACGGTCATTTCCTCCGGGAGTCCATGATTCTGAACCTCCAAGAAAAAATTATCCTTGCCAAAGATATCCCGATACTCGCGTACAAGCTGATCAGCAAGTTCCATATCTCCACGCAGGATGGCCTGTGGTATCTCGCCTGCCACACAGGCGGACAGGGCAATTAGCCCGTCATGAAAGCGATGGAGCAGCTCCTTGTCAATACGGGGCTTATAATAATATCCCTCGATGTTGGCGAGGGATATTAGCTGAACCAGATTACGGTAACCGCACTCATTTTCGGCAAGCAGAATCAAATGATAATATCGTGTCCCATTCACCTCTGCACGTTCCTGCCGCTGACGTGGAGCGAGATAGACCTCACATCCAATGATCGGATGAATCCCCTGAGCCTTTGCCTCTTTATAGAAAGCGACTGCACCGTACATAACACCGTGATCGGTCATGGCGACTGCATCCATGCCGAGCTCTTTGGTTCGTCGCACAAGATCTTTGATGCGGCTCGCACCATCCAGCAGACTATACTCTGTATGTACGTGCAAATGCGCAAAGGCCATTGATGTCTTCCCCTCCTTAGGTCTGTTCACTGCCATTACGGATACGGGCATGCAGAAATGTATCCCATATCTCTCGATAGGCCGTTTCCAACCCATGCATATATTCCTGCGCATTCATGAGAGGAGCTTGCTTCATATTCGCACGCAGCCCTGCATGGTAGCCCGCGATCAGCTTGGGTGACTCTGCGAGCTGAACGGCACGACGAACATAGTTGATGTCGTTCTCTGCAATCAACTCACGTACGCCCGCATTGGTCAGTATGGACGCACCAAAGCGGGCACCATGCGTACGTCCACGCATGGAAATCACAGGGACGCCCATATAAAGCGCCTCACACGTCGTCAATCCGCCATTATAGGGGGCTGTATCCAGTGCAATATCGATATCACGGTACTGCTCCAAATAATCGGGACTGAAAGGACGAAATTCGATGCGGCCAAGATCGAAGTTTAGTAAAGCAAGTCGTTTTTTGGCAAACTGCAGCCCCGCATCAATGCTTGCAATCTTCCCCTTGATGATGAGCCGTGAATTATTGACGGTCTCCAAGATGCCGCGCCATAAGAGCAGCATCTCATCCGTCACTTTGGCAAAATTATTAAAACTGCCAAATGTAACATATCCATTTTTACGCACCGGAGCCTCATATCCCGCCTCGGGCATCGCACGAATTACGTCCGGCATATAGCAGAGATGGGAATGCGGCAGACGGAGAATCTGCTCGGTAAAGCCCTTCTCTGCAAGTGTATCCCCCTTTGGGATGCATACTTCGTCGGAGAGAAAATAGTCTACCGTATGAAGCCCCGTCGTATTGGTGTAACCGATTCCAGACACCTGAACCGGTGCCGGACGGTACGCCATGATCGGAAGTGCATTGTCCTGTGAGTGTCCCGACAGATCGACCAGAATATCAATTTTATCCTCTGCAATGAGCCGTGCTGCTGTCCGTGGCGGGCGCCCGCGCAAGTCGCGCCACGTCACACGACGCGTGCGGAATCGCTCGGTCACTGCATCACTCCTGCCGAGCGCATAACAGAATACCATGAAATGTTCGCCGTCAAAATGACGGAGCAATGGCGGGATAAAATAGGAAACAGCATGCTCCCGAAAGTCTGGAGATATATAGCCGATGCGCAGCTTTCGCTGAGATGAGCGCGCAATATGTGCATGTGTATATGGTGTCACATGGAGCAGATCTTCGTAGTGCTCTGCCTTCTGTCGCCCCTCTTGCGCTCCGAGTTGACGATAGTTTCGCATGAAGAGATACTTGCTGTAAAGCTCCGCTGCAACGGAATCATCATCAGCAAGACGGCTCGACATGAGTAATTCATGTGCCGCTCCTTTTGCTTCGCCGACGAGATAGAGGGCATCGGCAAGCCAGCCGCGGGCACGTCTTAGGATCTGATGGTAGATCGTGTAGGATAGATCCTCTGCACCAAGCAGTTTCTCCTTATAGGACAATTCTTCAATAAGATCTGCCAAAAGAGCAATCTCATCATCCAGTCGAAAATCGAGTGCGGCAAGTCCTGCTTTCACCATACGGGCACGAGGATGACGCGGCTGAACGCTAAGAACCTGATCAGCAAGTGTCTCCGCCTCGTCTGTACGGCCGCTGTAGAGTGCCACCTCAGCATTTACAGCGGCAGCATCGACATCGCCAGCTTTCAGACGCTCGACCTCCTGTGCGCACGCACGCATCCCCTTTAGATCGCCATCGGAGGAAAATTTTGTTGCAAGACGCAGCCAGTTCAGCTTCTCCTCGGCAGCATGTTCCTCCAGCGGCACCTGTTCCTGCATCTTCATCCCCCTTTTTCCCTTTAACTCAGATCTCTGGCTGCAGTTCTTTCCCGTACTCCTGTAAAAAGATTTTCTGATCGTGCTTATATTCCGGTGCAAGCGGCTTTTCCTGCGGACAGTGGATGCACCAAAAATCTTCCTCCTGATTTGGGACAACACACCTGAACTCGTGACGTCGCATCTCCATGCACATCGATGTATCATAGAAATGCCAGCCCGTGAAGAGATCCTCCCGCCAACGAATGCCATACTGTATCGCCATAAAGAGTCCGTCTGCCGCCTCAACGTCGATGTATGGCCCATCGGGCTCCATACAACGTGAGTCAATGACGCTCTCTGTTTCACAGTGATGAAGAACACGCCCATAGGTGCGAAGTCCATCCCACCAAACACCTGACTGCGGCAGGCTTCGGCATCCGATTACACCGACCAGTCCGATCGTCTCATCACGAAAAATAGAGAGCAGATCGGCAATCACATTCTTATTGACCACAAGGACATCCTGGTGGAGATACACCATATAGCGCGCATTGGTTGCACGCGCACCATCGTTGTACCCTGCACACATGGATTGCGCACCGCGCACGGGGATATACTCGACAGTTATCCCTGCGGGAACGGAGAGTGCCTTGAGATAGAGAAGGCATTCGCGGTACATATCTTCATCATTGACACAGGTGATAAAGGCTATTTTATGTTCATCCACGCACACGATCGGCTTACTCTTCATGCGTACATTCTCTCTGCAAACTCAGATACAGCTCCTGCTGAACAGGGTCGATACTCTCTGCCGCACTCTCATGCAGCAGTTTCTGAATATATACATCATGCCCTTGTGAGCATGCAAAAAGGGCACGATAGAATCGCTCAGTATGCACCACGGTCTCATGAATCAATGCCGCAAGATAGGCAGGAAAAATATTCAGCCGTGTTACTTCATCCCACAGCGAGCGCGTAGACTCTACTCGTACAACATCATACTCAATGCGGTGAAGGAGACGTACGATACACCTACGTTGTTCGGATGTATACATCGACTTGATCAGGGAGAGCTCCGGCATCGACCGATCTGCACGGATCAGGTAGAACTCTGCCTCCAGATCATCGTCATGATTCTCGAACCCAGCTGTTACGAGCCGGTCGATCATACCGGGCGGCGCTTTCCTTTGCTGTGCCTGACAGCGCACACTCTTATAAAAGGAAGCATACAGCAGTTTCTCAAACTCTGCACGCGCATAAAGACGCGAAACAATGGAGTAATAGTGCCCATCCATCAAATTTTGCAGGACAGACCAATGACGTATATTGCGAAAACTCGTCAGGAGCGCCCCTGTATCTTTTAGGAACAGGGAAAACCCTGCCGCGATATCCTGCGGATTATCCACATTTTCCAACGCCAGATCGGAAATAATATAGTCAAAATATTTTCGTTCATACGGCAGAGGAGTTGTGACGTAATCCAGTTCCTGCCAATGAACACCTGTGGGAATGTCTGCCGGATCGCATTCAGCGGCAAGTGCATGAAGCTCCGACTTAGGAAACATTTTTCGCAGCTGCGGCAAATATTCCAGGCTCTCAACGACAAGTACACGCAGCGGAGCAGCATCAGGTACAAGAAAGGAAAGGAGCTCTGATCGAATCTTTTCAGCCAAACAATGTCCTCCCCCGCTTTGCCGTTATGTATATATCGAAATCATTATAACACAGTCTGCAAAGAAGTTGTATCCATATTACTCATCAAACGCAGTACCGTCAAGCAGCGGCAAAACAAAGACAACCGGCGTCTCATATGGATGGATCTTCCGAATCGCACGCATCGTCTCATCAATTCGCCGTTCTTCAACGCGTACCTCGACCTTTAGTTCCTCCGCCTCGGTAATCTCGCCCACTTCTCCCTCATAAGGATCTGCTCCTGCAAGAGTTCGCCATGTCCCCATCACAGGACTATAGGCAAGGCAGGCGTCATAGTTCCCGATATGTCCGGCATCCACCACCTGCAGTGCCTTTTGGAGTGCAGGAAGATGGGTTCGCGGAATAAATATTTCCATCTTTACATACTTCATGGGCGTAAACTCCTATTATTTCTTCGTGTCAAGAAGTCACTCGATGCTCAGTCCGACATCACTGCGCAGCTGTATCGCCTCAGCAATATGAGATGCTCCGATGATCGGTTTTCCATCAAGATCAGCAATTGTCCTCGCCACCTTAATGATGCGGTCATGCGAACGTGCCGACAGCTGAATGCGGTGAAATGCTGCTTCCAGCAGATGCTCTGCATCCTTCTCCATCGTACAGTACTTCTTTATCATGCTGTGATTCATCTGTGCATTACAAAAGAGCCCGTGACGCCCTAGGCGCTCCCGCTCGATCGTACGTGCCCGCACTACGCGGGCACGTATCGCTGCAGATGACTCGGCCCGCTGCGTCGCATGCAAATCCGCATAATCCACACGCGATACACGAATATGAAGATCAATACGGTCTAATAACGGCCCCGACAGCTTGCGTGTATAACGTTTGATCTCCCCCGCAGAACATTCACAGGTATGATCTTTGTCGCCAAAAAATCCGCAGGGGCACGGATTCATTGCCGCTACCAAAATGATACTAGAGGGAAAGGTCAGCGTTGCGTTCGCACGCGACACCGTAATCTGGCGATCCTCAATCGGCTCGCGCAGCACCTCAAGCGTCTTCTTGCTGAACTCCGGCAGCTCATCGAGAAAGAGCACGCCGTGATGGGCAAGCGTCACCTCACCCGGACGCGGAATACTCCCGCCGCCGATCATCGCCACCGTCGAGGACGTATGATGCGGACTGCGGAAGGGGCGCGTCGTCACAAGCCCCGTGTCCTTGCCGAGCAGCCCCGAGATGCTGTAAATCTTCGTGATCTCGATGGCCTCTTCCTTCGTCAGTTCCGGCAAGATCGAACTCATCCGGCGTGCCAGCATTGTCTTTCCCGAACCCGGCACACCAACCATGAGGACATTGTGCCCTCCTGCCGCTGCAATCTCAAGCGCACGCTTCGCCTGATACTGCCCCTGTACGTCTGCAAAATCATCGGTGAAAGCGGCATCCTTTTTCTGCTCTGTTCCTTGTGGCACAGCGGGAGTCAGCACCTCTGTGCCTGTCAAATGACGCACAAGCTGCGCCAGATTCTCGACGGCATAGACCTTCAGCCCGTCAATAAGGAGTGCCTCGTCTGCATTCGACGGTGCAACGTAAAACTCCGTCACCCCATGTTCTCGCGCCGTAATCGCCATCGGGAGAATGCCACTGATCGGACGGCAGTTCCCATCAAGGGAAAGCTCTGCCGAGAAAAGCGCACTCTGCACTGCCGCCTCGGGAACCATACCGTAGGATGCAAGGAGACCAACCGCAATCGGCAGATCAAGCCCCGAGCTGTCCTTTCGGACATCGGCGGGTGCAAGATTGACCGTCACCCGCTCCTGCCGCAGCTGCATACCGGAGTTGCGGATGGCAGTGC
>JABZYJ010000300.1 GCA_015265235.1 Selenomonas sp.
CGGTGACGCCCGTGGAGTCAAAGGAGTTCGCAGAACTCGCGGCAGAGCATGGTTGTTCTTTTCTCGATGCTCCGGTCAGCGGTGGCGAGCCAGGTGCTGTGGACGGTACACTCGCGATTATGGTCGGCGGTGAGGCGACAGTCCTAGAGAAAGCACGTCCTGTCTTTGCGGCGATGGGGAAAACAATCACACTCGTGGGTCCAAACGGCAGTGGCTCGGTGACGAAACTTGCGAATCAGGTTATTGTCAATCTCAATATTGCTGCTGTCTCGGAGGCACTCATCCTTGCGACGAAGGCGGGGGCCGACCCGAAGAAGGTCTACGAGGCGATCCGCGGCGGCCTTGCGGGCAGTACGGTGCTCGATGCAAAGGCTCCGATGATGTATTCGCGCAACTTTAAGCCGGGAGGGCCAATCGCGATCAATCTCAAGGATATCACGAACGTCATGGAGACGGCAAAGGGAATGGAGCTGCCGCTCATCCTCACGGGCGTGCTCCAGCAGATTATGCACAGCCTGAAGGCGACAGGCCATCTGATGGACGACCACAGCGGCATTGTGCAGTTCTACGAGAGCATCTGTGGCGTCGTTGTGAAATCCGAAGAGCCGTAAGGAGGTCGGTCATGAAGGTATCGAAGGACGAGCTGTTTGCAAAAATTCCCGCGGTTGACGAGGCGAAGGTCGACACCGCGCTCAACGAGGAACGTGAGGCCTTTGACCGCAAGATCATCGTGCTTGACGACGATCCGACGGGCGTGCAGACGGTGAACGGCATCCACGTCTACACGGACTGGACGGAGGAGAGCATCGCCGCAGGATTTGCCGAGGAAAACAGGATGTTCTTTATCCTCACGAACTCGCGTGCGTTCCAGACGGCGCAGACGGAGGAAGAGCACCGTACGATTGCGGCACGGGTGGCGGCAGAGGCAAGGCAGACAGGGAAGGAGTTCATGCTCATTAGCCGCAGTGACTCGACTCTGCGCGGGCATTATCCACTCGAGACGGTGACACTTGCCCGCACACTAGAGGAGTCGGGGGAACGCATCGACGGTGAGGTGCTTATGCCGTTCTTCAAGGAAGGCGGACGCTTTACCATCGGCGATGTCCACTACGTACAGGAGGGGGCGGAGCTGACACCGGCAGGGGATACGGAGTTCGCACGGGATAAGACATTTGGTTATACGTCGTCCGATATGAAGGAGTACATTGAGGAAAAGACGCAGGGAGCGTTCCGTGCGGCGGATGTTGTCAGCATCTCTCTCGATGATCTGCGTGCCGTGCATGTGGATGCGATCACAGAGCAGATCATGGCAGTGACCGATTTCCGCAAGCTCATCGTGAACGCCGTGGACTATGTGGATGTGAAGG
>JABZYJ010000301.1 GCA_015265235.1 Selenomonas sp.
TCCTTGGTATTCGATCTCAATCAGAAAGGGCTCCCATGCTCCAATATTTCCCAAAGCGCAACTTCCGCTCTCTCTTTCAAAAAAATTCATCTCCCTCACTTGCCTACGTCTGCAATGTTGGCCCCGAGGCTTCACACATGCCGCGCAGCATGCACGAACACCCGCATCTGGCAGAGATTCTGTTGCTCTACGGCGGGGCCGGAATCTATATGATCGACGGCCGACGCTACACAGCGCAGAAGGGCGATCTCATCCTCTACAACAGTCACGTCGTCCATGACGAGCACGGCGGCAGCGGCAGCGAGCTGGGCATCTACTGCATCGCGGTCAGCGGACTGTGTGTGGACGGACTACCGCAAGGACACATCCTGCCGGCCTCGCTGTCCCCGATTCAGTCAACGGGGGATGATTTTGATGAATTTATGGCACTCTTCGGATCCATTGAAAAAGAGGCACCTGCCCACCCGGAGACCGCTCACTACCTCACGCTTTCCCTCCTGACGAAAATCTCTGCCCATCTGGCAGAGCACGGGAAAAAGGAGGAAGCCGCCGTCCCATCAACCGTGCGTGCAGCGCGCGCCTATATCGACCAGAACTACAAGGACGCCATCTGTCTGGAGGACATCGCCCGCGCCACCCACACCAATCCATATTATCTCGCGCATCTGTTCAAAGAGGAAGTCGGCCTACCGCCGATGAAGTACGTCGCACTCCGCCGCATCGGTGAGGCGCAAAACCTCCTCATCAATACAGAGATGACTGTGACACAAATTGCGGCGCAGGTCGGCTACAACAACTCCAACTATTTTCAGTCTGTCTTTAAGCGTGCCATGGGCATCACACCACGGGAGTATCGTGTGCGCTGGGTACGCTGAGCAGCACCCGCATACAAATATCCCCCGCACAAATACTGTGCGGGGGATATTTGCATACCGAGGGAAATGACGCCACGGGATTACTGCTCCGTGCTGCCCTCCCACGTTCCAACAACGCGCTTTCCTGCCTCCTCATCAAACCAGTGAGAGGTGACGGTCTTGGCACGCGTGAAGAAGAGAACGCCGTCCCTGCCGAGAACGTGGAGATCGCCAAAGAAGGAATCCTTGTTGCCCGAGAACGGATAGTAGGCGCTCGGTACAGGAATGCCGACATTGACGCCGACCATTCCACCGTCCGTATCCATGACAAACTTACGCGCATAGTACCCGCTGCTCGTAAAGATGCACGAACCGTTCGCGAACGGGTTCGCGTTCATGATGCGAATCCCTTCCTCGTAGTTCTTGACGCGCTTGATACAGGTGACAGGACCGAAGATCTCCTGATCGCCGACCGTCATACCCGGCTTTACATGGTCGAGGATCGTAGGAC
>JABZYJ010000302.1 GCA_015265235.1 Selenomonas sp.
GTCATTTCCGTATTGATCGCATCGACCTTGTGCATGATGCTGTCGAACTGCTCGCCGACGGCGTGAATCGCGCCCGCGCCGACCTGCACCTCCTCGGTGCCCGTGTGCATGGCATTGACGGCGTGCGTCGTATCGCTCTGGACGGAGGAGATGCGCTCCTTGATCTGGTCGGCGGCGTCGCGCGACTGCTCGGCGAGCTTTCTGACCTCCTCGGCGACGACGGCGAAGCCGCGCCCTGTCTCGCCCGCACGTGCCGCCTCGATGGCAGCGTTGAGTGCGAGGAGATTTGTCTGCTCGGCGATGGCGGAGATGGTCTCGACGATCTCGCCGATCTGCTGGGAGCTCTCGCCGAGTTTCTCGACGACCTCCGCCGAGCGTTGGACGCTCTGCTCGATGGCGGTCATTTTGTCCATGGCATCGTTCATCAGGGAGGCGCCCTTCTTGGCGGCGTCGGCGGTCGCAGCGGACTCATCGGCGACGGCGTCGGATTTCGCGGACATTGCCCCGATGTCGTCCGATACCTTGTGGATCGTGTCACGTGCCGCCGTGAGGGCATGGAGCTGTTTCTCCGACCCCGTCGCAGTCGCGGAGACCGTGCCTGCGATCTCCGTGGCGGACTCTGCCATCTGATGTGCGCCCGCTGTCAGCTCCTCGGAGGAGGCGGCAAGCTGCTCGGCGGTCGATGCGACCTGACGGATGAGACTGCGGATGTTCCCGACCATCGTGTTGAAGTTCGCGGCGAGGCGTCCGAGCTCGTCGTCCGAGGTCACGGGGAGATCGGGTAGGTTCAGCTGTCCGTGGGCAAGCGCATCGACGTGCCCTGTGAGTGCCGTCGTTGCGCGCGTGATGGTCGCGGCAAAGCGGAGGAGGGCGATGATGATGCCGATGACGAGCAGGATGCCGACAAGGGTTAGCCCTGCATAGGAGACGCGCAGGGAGGCGAGCTGGGCGAAGGCTATGCTCTCCGGAACGGCGATGGCGACGATCCAGCCCGTTTCGGGGACGGTCGTGTAGGCGATGATCTGATCCTCGCCGTCCTTGGACGCGACGAAGTGCCCCTGTTTTTTCTCCTGCATTTCTCCAAAGTGATCTTTGAGGATGGGATCGTCGGACACCTTTCGCAGCGTATTGCCGTCAACATCGGCGATCACCACGCCCGATGGGTCGACGATGGTGCCCTTGCCTGCACCGTGATATTTCAGCTCCTGTACGCGCGCGGAGAGTGCATCCAGTGCGATGTCGGAGCAGATTGCCCCCGCGAAGGTGCCGCTCTGCGTATGGTATGGTGCGGCGACGGTGACGATTAGTTTCTTGTTGAGCATATCCTGGTATACGGAGGTAAAGAGGGTCGTATTC
>JABZYJ010000303.1 GCA_015265235.1 Selenomonas sp.
GTTCATGATTGATGTCACGGATATTCACGAAGCACAGGTGGGGGATGTGTGTACACTGTTTGGCTCGGAGACGTTGTCTGTGGATGAGGTCGCCGCGTGGGCGCATACGATCAACTATGAAGTCCTCTGTCTTATCTCTACGCGTGTTCCGCGCGTTTATATTGAGTAACTGAGGGATTTGTGATATTCTTTGGTCGATGCTATGTCGATCCATGAGAAAGGGGCTTCTATGAATACACTGGTTCGTCCGGAGAATACATGGGTGCTCATGAGCGTTATGCTGCTGGCTGTGGCAGCATCGATTTATCTCGAGCAGACGTATGTGTGGGCATCCCGCATCACGGGCGCGGTGATTGCGCTCGTCATTGCACTCGTTTTAGTCAATACGGGAGTCATACCGGCCCATGCGGAGCTCTACGACGATGTTGTCTGGGGCTATGCTGTTCCAATTGCGATTCCCTTGCTTCTTTTACAGAGCAACATGCAGAAGATCTGGCATGAGACGGGACGTCTGGTGATTATTTTTCTGATTGGTGCAGCAGGAACGATCTGCGGTGCATTGATTGGCTGCGCACTCCTCGGCTCTGCTATCGACGGGCTGCCGAAGGTGGCGGCGATGATGACGGGGTCGTATATCGGCGGCGGCGTGAATTTTACCGCGCTTGCCGATGCGTTCAAGGTCAGTGGATCGCTCGTCTCGGCAACAACGGTCGCGGACAATCTCAATATGGCAATTTATTTCCTGATTCTTCTCGGTATTGCGGGAAATGCCTTCTTTCGCCGCATCTACACGCATCCGCTGATTGATGAAGTGGAGCAGCATGGCGCATCTGACGACGGGAAGACGCTCGCGGCAAAGTATTGGGGTCGTAGGGATATTTCTCTGCGCGATATTGCGATGTGCATGACCTATGCTGTCGTCGTCGTTACCGTGTCGAAATTCATTGGAGCGACGTTCGGCGCGGTGATACCCTCTGATGTCAGCTGGTTTACAAAGATGTCCAATACGTTCCTCAGTAGTCAGTATGTCTGGATTACGCTGATCTCTGTGATCTTTGCCACGTTCTTTGAAAAACAGGCTTCCTCGTTGAACGGTGCGCAGGAAATCGGCACGTTCTTTATCTACATGTTTTTCTTCGTGATCGGCGTTCCCGCGTCCATTATGGAGATACTGACGAATGCACCGCTTCTCTTTGTGTTCTGTCTGATCGTCGTCGTTGTGAATATGCTGTTCTGTCTGGTCGGTGGGAAACTGCTCCATTTCAATCTGGAGGATATTCTTATTGCGTCCAATGCGAATATCGGCGGGCCAACGACGGCGGCAGGGATGGCAATCTCGCAGGGGTGGAAT
>JABZYJ010000304.1 GCA_015265235.1 Selenomonas sp.
TGGCAGGCCAGAACTCTCCGTTGTTCGCGATCTCACGGGCAATGCTGCGCGCACGTGGGTAAAAGAATGCGCGCAGTTCCGCGCTGTCCAAGGCGTGATCCTCCTCGAGCTCGTGGGCACGCGGATAGATCCCCACACGCGTATCTGCGAAATCCACCGTTCCGTCCTCATCGACTTTTTCCCGCGTCTCAAGGCGCAGCGCATAGTCATGGGTGCGCACGGCGAGCTTATAGGTCTGCCCCGGGAACATCGACATGCTGTATACGGCGTCGCGTTCTTTTCCGCCAAAGACCGCCGGCAGATTGCCGTCGATGCCCGCTGCCACGGGGAAGCCGCAGAGCGCACCGAGCGTCGGATAGAGATCCGCCGTGCTGGTCAGCTCGTTTACGATGCGTCCCTCAGGGACACCTGCACCGCGCATCATCCAGAGGGCACGCGTTGAGTTCTCGGCGATCACGTCCATCACGCCGTTCACGGGTGCACTGAAGATCGAGTTGCCGTGGTCGGAGTAGACGCTGACGAGATACTCTTCCTCCGCGTAGTGTTCCTCGATGTAGGTGAGCAGCTGCGATAGATTGCGGTCCGCGCGGCGAAGACTCCGCCAGAACTGCTCCTGATAGATCTTGAGCCTTGGCAGGCGCACACTGGCAATATGCTCATCGAGTTCAAAGAGGCGCTCCGAGAGCGGCAGATGCGATTCTACCGCAGGGTGAAATTTGAGCCCCTTGGCATTCCATGGATGCACGTCCGTGACGTGCAGATAGAGGAACTGATCCGTCTCATCGAATGCCTCGAGCTGCATGATGGTGCGGTCAGCTGCCTCGGCGGAGGGGAGCTTCCACGCAGCGGTATTCAGCTGATCGTAGCCGCGCAGTGCGCCGCAGGTAAGGCTGTCACTTGCTCCCATCGGAGCGGCGGCATAGTAGCCGAGGTCTGTCATGCACTCTGAGAGGGTCTTGATGTCGAGGGGCAGTTCGTGACTATCCTTCTCGTTAAACACCTGCGTATGTGTCGGATAACGTCCCGTCTCGATGGTCGGCAAAGAGGGATATGTGAATTCCGATACGGAGAAGTGCTGATCAAAGATCGTACCGCGTGAAAAGAAGCGGGCAGTATTCGGCATACATTCGGCAAAACATGCACGGATGACGCCCCAAGACAGTCCATCGACGAGAATATTCAGCACGAGTTTTCGTCGTGCGGGGCTGTGTCCCAGTGGGATGGGCGTGCCGATGGCGTAAGGTCGGTCATCCGTAGGAGTGACGTGCGGGGGTCCCTCCAGACGAAAAAGACTGAACGCCCATTTTCCAAGGTATAGAGG
>JABZYJ010000305.1 GCA_015265235.1 Selenomonas sp.
TCGATGGCAGGAGTAATCTGTGTGATAATGGGTGTGTATAAGTCTACATCAGTTCTTGGCGTTGATAGGGAGACGACAAGCGAATATCGAACGCTCTTGTCATAACGCTTCAGATAATCGCGTTCTCTCCACCATCCGACAACGGGGTACACTGCGATGAGATTACATTCGGATAGCTCTACGGCACTCAGTTCGCAAAAGTCAGAGTGAATGGAGCCGACATCACGATTGTTCGAGCCTAAGTACCAGCGGTCACTGCCGCTCGTTCCGTCGCCTTTGTCTTTCTTATTGTCGCCACGCATCTTGACATTGATGCGTTTTTGGAAGTCTTCTTTGGTTTCGTTGGAGTTGATGACATCAAAACGAAGTCCGCAGGAGGGATAGCGATATTTGTCCTTCCAACCGACTTCGCCCGGTCCCGGTTCGATGAAGTAGGACAGTGTCAATTTCAATGTAACAGGAGTCTCACCAAGGGAAGACAGCACCTCTTTTGGCCAAGGCAGGGTATGCAGGTGCATTTCGTGCATGCTGTTCTTGTCAAAGGGCTGCAACTCTCCCTGGATCACCATGTTGACACTGTTGTTCATGCACTGGATTGCCCTTGCGAGGTTCGGTATGCCGTATCCGCACGTCCGCAGGAGATCACGTCTGCCCTTGCTCTTGCTGTCATCGGTACAAAACTGAGCCTTCATTTCCTGCGTCCAACGGGCGGAGTGGATCATCAGGGCACGAATGGTTTCCGGCCAGATATCGGGATATTCGTTGAGCAGCTGCGCACAGAAATGTGCGGCCTGTGCTGTGGCGGCACTTGTTGCACAGATGGTGGAAAACAGCTTTGTGAGCGGCTGATAATTTGTTGTCAGCAGCGAAAGATCAGGGTGGACATCGTAGTCCGTTCCATTGGCACCGACATTTCCACCATTAAATAGTACTTCTGGCTTTATCGGCCAGCGCTTGTTCCACGTTCGAGATGTTGCGCTGTAGGGGGATAGTTCTCCTGCCTGAGCAAGGGGCGTGAATCCGTGAAAAATAGGATTTTCAATCCTGCTGTTATCAGCATAGGCACCGACGGTGATGGCGTTCCAAGATTGTCCAGGACTCTCGACACTGTGCAATCTGTTTGCCTCCGGGTATGGGCTTGAATAGAACTCATTTGGATGCACATTTCCGGCACTGATCACAAAGAGGCGTTTTTCGTCATCTTCCTCTGCGCCGGATGTGATGTTGTCGATTGCGGCAGACCAAGATGTCGGACTTCCGTCTCGGGTGTTATGGGCGGGTGCTGTTACTGCCATACATACGACACGTTTCGCGG
>JABZYJ010000306.1 GCA_015265235.1 Selenomonas sp.
GGTGACGAATGTCTACGGCGGTGCTGTGGACAAGGTGGATGCTGCGGCGACGAAGAACAAAGTTCAGGTGCGCGGTGGCACGGTGACGGGCGAGATCGCAGGTGCGAGTGCTGTGTACGATACGATGCCCACGGCAACGCATACGCTCTCGAACGGAAATAATGTAATGCTCGGCTCGGAGGAGCCGACTCGCGCGTTGCCCATGAACGTTGCAGGTGCGTCCATCTACGGGACGGACTACCGTGACGTGACGTCGGGCGTAACAGGAACACCGGAGCTGACCTTTGACAGCGCCAGCGACCAGATCAAAGATAACGAGCTGATCGTCACGACGACGGGTGTATCTGCGAAGAAGGTTCGCAACTTCGATTCGTATACCTTTGTCCTCGGCGACAATTTCGAGAACAAAGATACGATGCTCACGCTTACCGAGGCGGGCGGGTTTGGTACAGTCTCGAATGCAGCATCGCCTGCTGTGAAGGTTGATTGGGGGAAGGTCAAGGCAAATACCTCCAAGTTGACTGATCGGCGCGGCGGGGGCATCCACGGCAGAAATAACTTCACACTGATGCAGGAAGTCGTACCGGGCACAGGAGGAGCGATCTCCTATCCCAATGATCTTGCCTTCGCGAACTATACAGATACGGCAGGGATCGCGGAGATCGACCGCGTCTACGAGAAAAAGATGACGGCGGATGTCGCACCCGTTGCAGGATCGACGGATACGTCGGCAAACAAGGTGTTGCTTGAGCTGAACCGTTTCCGCAACGATGAAGTGACCCATAAAGGAACGGAGGCGCAGACGCCCACCGAGGTATACGGCGGCTACTCCGGCTACGATCATACGGAGAAAGTCAGTGGCGTTCTGACAACGCTTGGCACGACAACCGAGAGCAATATACTGAACATCGAGGGCATCGCCAACGGAACAACGCTCAAGGCGTATGGTGGCTATACAGGAGGCGCACACGGCGGCTCGAAGGACAACACCGTTCATATCAATCTGGAGGAGCTGCCGGGCAACGTGGCATCGGGCGATCTGGACTCCGTCTATGGCGGCTATGCAGAAGGTGCGAACGCAGGAGCAGTAAGCGGTAATATCGTGACGTTCTCCCAGGGCGCAACACTCCATGATCTGATGGGCGGCTATCTTAAGAGTACCACGAGTACGTCGGATGTCTCAGGGAATAAGGTGTTCATCGCGGGCGGCGCGTTCAACAATGCTGTCGCCACGGATCCTGCCCCCCGCATTTACGGCGGTGCTACGGATGGCTCCGGTGCGGCAACCAAGAATGTTCTGCAGATCACGGG
>JABZYJ010000307.1 GCA_015265235.1 Selenomonas sp.
GGGACCAACGGCGGCACATCTCCTCGGCACGGATGCACTCGGGCGCGATCTCCTGAGCCGGATGCTCTACGGCGGGCGCAGCGCGATCCTGCTCTCCCTGGTCTCGACGGTGCTGGCGCTCGGCATCGGGACGATTGTGGGCGTGCTCGCGGGATATTTCGGCGGGCGGACGGATGCCGTTCTGACGATGGTCAGCAATGTGTTCCAGGGGATCCCGGGCATCAGTTTCATGGTGGCCGTTGCGGGCTTTGTCGGCCCCGGCGTCATGGGTCTCCTGCTCGCGCTCGTCGCGGGCTCGTGGGCGGGGTTCTCGCGCATTGTGCGCGCGGAGGTGATGCAGCGCGCAGCAGAGCCGTACGTCGAGCAGCTGCGCGTCCTCGGCTGCAGCGACGCACGCATTATCTTTTGTCATCTCCTGCCCGCACTCGGCGGGACGCTCCTCGTGCTCGGCTCGCTGCGGCTCGGGCGCGGTGTGCTCGCCATCGCAGGGCTGAGCTTCCTCGGGCTCGGCGTCCAGCCGCCGACGCCCGACTGGAGCACGATGATCAGCGACGCCATGCTCTACTATCGGCAGGCACCGCATCTCATCATTGTGCCGGGGGCGGCGATCATCCTCCTCGTGAGCTCGCTCAACATGGTCGGGCAGATGCTGCACCGCCGCCTCGATGTGCGGCAGGAGGTGCGCGGATGACGGTGCAGAACAATGGATTTGCCGTGCATGACCTCACGGTCTGCTACCCGAACGGCGTGCGGGCGCTCGATACGGTGCGTGTGGCCTTTCCCGCGGGCGAGGTCACGGCAATCATCGGGGAGAGCGGCAGCGGGAAATCAACGCTCGGGCAGGCGCTCTATGGTGCACTGCCGCAGGGGACGGCGGTCAGCGGAAAAGTCCTGTTCGGCGACGTGGATGTTACCGCGTGCACGGCGGCAGAACTGCGTGCACGATACTGGGGCAAACAGTGGGGCATCGTCCCGCAGCTGCCGCGTGCGGCACTCAGCCCCGTGCATCGGATCGTGCGGCAGATGGCGGATGTGCGGCGTGGGGCAGGGCGTCCTCCATGGGATGAGGCGGCATACGCGGAGCTCCTCGCGCGGTTCGGTTTCGACGATCCGCAGCGCGTCCTGCACGCCTACCCCCACGAGCTCTCGGGTGGCATGCTGCAGCGCGTGCTCTGTGCGATGGCGGACGCGGGCGAGCCGTCGTGGATTCTCGCCGATGAGCCGACGAAGGGGCTCGATCCTGACGTATGGCAGATGGTCGCGGAGAACCTGCACTGCCTGACGCAGCGGCAGGCAGTGCAG
>JABZYJ010000308.1 GCA_015265235.1 Selenomonas sp.
GTCTCAGGCTCGGGCTCTGTTTTTGCCGTGGGTGGCGGCTTTGCGGGGATGGGCTCGTCCTTGTAGACCTTCTCGGGTACGATGACCGTCCCCGAGGACTTCGCCCCGTGCGGTACGTTGGGCAGTTCGATCTCCGTGCCCGCTGTGATCTCACTCTTGACCTTCGCGGACACGCTGAGTGCCTGCAGCGCGCCGATGAGATTAGCGATGGTGTCCTTCTGCGCCCCCGCGATATCGCGCTCGGTAATGCTGATCTTGATCGTCATGTTGTAAATCCTCCATATTCTGTGCTATACTGTCTTTGTAAGTCTTTCATGTCGCCCGTAACGGTTTGCCGCCGTTACGGGTTCTTTTTTACGCGGCTGATTTGCCAGCTGCGCACAGCGCAGCATCGTCGATTCCTCGGGCGTACATTGGATACTTCCACATCCGGTGCATTCCGCCAGTTTGCAGGTGAGACACCCGCGCCCTGGGCGGTTCATGCTTCCTCCTTTTCGTAGATACGCATTGACTTCTTCTTCGCGTATGCCGCGAGGTCTTGATCGGCCTCCTCTGCCGTCTTACGCCAAGAGAGTGCGGACACTCCGTGCCATCCCGCGTCGTCGGGGCGTTTCTTCCCCGGCGCATCCGGCTTGCGATAGCGTGCCTTCCAGCTGCCATCGAGCCCCTGCATCACGCGGTAACGCCATCCGCGGCAGTCCATATACTCTTTCACTCAGCGTCGTCTCCTTTCATCCAATATGTGAGTATTAGTTCATCTCCGGGATAGATCATCCCGTGGCGTTCGAGCAGCCAAGGATTGTTTTCCTCGATGCCACTCTTGTACTCGAGGATATACCTTCGAGTCCCTGTGTTTTTGCGGAGATATGTCTCCGCGATGTCCCAGAGCGTATCGCCGCTCTTGACGACATATATCTCCTCCACGAGTACGGCGTTCCGTCCATCGGGCTGAGGACTGCACGCTCCCGCGAGGAGGATCGCTGCACCTGCGATGCAGCATCCCGCGATCAGTTTCTTACCAGTCATCACGCAGCCGCCTCCTTTCGTTCCTCCTCCGTTACTGTTGCAGGACGCACCTCGACGATGACGTCCTTTTGCCCGGACACATCAAGGAGTACCTCCCAGATGTGCCGAGCCTGCGCCTCGGTCATTTGGATCACCTCCTTTCGCGGTTGTTGCTCTCCTCCCCGCCGTGGTATAATCACTGTAGAAAGGAGGAGTTGATATGACAAAAGACGACCTGAATGCCATTTTCCACGCCGTTCACAAGGAGATGCTTGAAGATCGCTCTATTGATCG
>JABZYJ010000309.1 GCA_015265235.1 Selenomonas sp.
CAATATTGCGCATCTCGGCAAGCATGAGGCCGATCGCATAGTCCGATACAGCATGAGCATTGCGCCCCATCGTGTGGAATACGGCGATCCCCTGCTTCGACGCTGTCGCGACATCCACGTTTTCCACGCCCGCACGGCATGCCCCGATGATGCGACATTTCTTCGCAGCCGCCACAATCTCTGCATTGATCGGCGTATGATGCGTAATGATCAGCTCGACATCGCCGACGTGGTCGAAAATCTCTTTCGGCGGTCTTCCGGCAGACGGGCCTTTCTTCTCCACCTCGCTGCGCAGAAACCAGAACTCCTCATCGCTCGCAGGTTTCCAATCCACACGTGCGACCTCTACGTCCCCCATGATTTTCTTGACGGCAGTCTCCAAGCGCTCCGACGAGAGCAACGGATCCCCAATCACCAAAGCCTTCATATTGTCCACCTCATTCAAAACGGATGACATCCCCGACCATGAAGCGCGGCACCCCATCGCCCTTGACCATGATCTGTCCCGGCTGTTCGACGACATCCTTTCCCGTAAAGACAATGGTGCAGTGTCCATTCTCGCGGAGGGTCTTCATCGCCTCATCGCCCACTGCCGTCACGGTATAGCTGCGGTCCGCGAGGCGGAGCGTATCCCCCACCGCGACATCTTCCGTCAGGGCTCCCTTGGTATGTGATACAACCATATTCTCATACTCATAGGGCACATCCTTGTTAAAGAGGATAACAGACTCACGCGTCTGCATAAAAGGAAGAACAAAATCCCCAATTCCCGTGACTGTTACTTCATACTTCATCGCATATCTCCTCCGTTTCACTTCACTTCATTCGTCCCTTGGGCATGTGTCACTGCCGCATTGAACTCCCGCAGCGCAGGATAGATCAGCCGGTTCAGCGACTCATATAGTTCCATGTACCGCCCATGACGCTCTGCATCCGGCGCATAGCGATGTTCGTCAAACTGCACGCGTGCCACGGCATTCTCCGGGCTCGTATAGATCCCGGCACCAAGCCCAGCCAACATCGCCGCACCTAGGGCAGCCGCTTCGGGAACGTTCTTGCTGCGGACAGGAATCCCTGTGACATCTGCCTTCATCTGCATCCAGAACGAACTCTTCGCCGCGCCACCGATGGTATAGATAGATTCGACATGCTGCCCCGAAAGTTCCTGCATCGCTTCAACAATACTATACATTTCGTAGCAGAGGCCCTCGAGTATGGCACGGACGAATGCCCCTCGCGTCGTCCCGCGCGTGAGCCCCAGAAAAGCGCCGCGTGCAGCAGGATCACTGCCCATGGT
>JABZYJ010000030.1 GCA_015265235.1 Selenomonas sp.
CTCTCCCCCTTGACGGCGGAGAGCTCCCCGCCCGCCCACGTCAGCGTCAACGTCCCTGCGAGAATCGTCAGGCAGTGGAAGGAGTTCGCTCCCGCCGTACTCTCGCACATGCCGTCAACACGCAGATGATAGGCGGTAAAATACGGGCATGCGGCGAGCAGGCGCACCTCAGCGCCACGAAATTCATCCGCCGCAGGAAGCTGCTCTGCACGCATCGAAACGGGCACGAGCGACGTCACATCGAGAGCCTTTTCAACATGCAGGTCGCGCGGCTTTCCATCGGCGCCGATGCGCCCATAGTCGTAGACGCGATACGTCGCGTTGGAGCTCTGCTGAATCTCACAGATGAGCAGCCCCTTGCCGATGGCATGGAGCGTACCGGCCGGAATGAAGAACGCATCCCCCTTCTGCACCGGTACATGACGTACGACCTCAAGGAGTGTGTTGTCCGCAATACGCCTGCGAAATTCGTCTTTTGCGATCGCATGCGCAAAACCGTAGAGAATCTCTGCCCCCGGGGCGGCATCGACGACGTACCAGAGCTCCGTCTTACCGTACTCCCCTTCCACGCGCAGGGCATAGTCATCGCTCGGATGCACCTGCACAGAGAGATTGTCGTGTGCATCGATCAGCTTGATGAGGAGAGGGAAATACGGAAACTGCGCCGCCCGTGTGCCGAGTGCCTCTGCCCCCGCGCGTGTCAGCCACGCCTCGAGCGTCTCCCCTGCCGCTGCGCCGCTGGCAATGACGCTCTTTCCGTCACGGTGACAGGCAAGCTCCCAGCTCTCTGCCACCTTTGGCAGCTCCGTGTGCTTGCCGTACTCGTCTCGCAGACGCGTCCCGCCCCAGAGATAGTCCTTCAGCGGAGCAGTCAGTTTCATCGGCTCATGCATCGGCAATTCCTCCTTTATAATATCTTACCGAAGCCCTCTGAAATCTTCAAGGAAAAGATTTCGCTGTCCGCAATTCCCCGAACTTCCTCGTAATCCCCTACTCCTTCAAAAGTCCCGATTGTTCCCCATTCGCCTCTATGGTATCATAGGAACGCTAAAGGAGTGATTTCCATGTCTCAAACCAAGATCGACACCAATGAACGTCCGCCGCTTCGGCGAACCATCCCGCTTTCCCTGCAGCACCTCTTCGCCATGTTCGGCTCAACGGTGCTCGTTCCGATTCTCTTTCACGTCAATCCTGCGACCGTGCTGCTCTTCAACGGCATCGGCACACTCTTCTACCTCATATTGTGCAAGGGGAAAATCCCGGCCTATCTCGGCTCGAGCTTTGCCTTCCTCTCTCCCGTCTTCATCGTCCTGTCTGAGTACAGCTATGAGGCGGCACTCGGCGGCTTCATCATCGTCGGCATCGTCTTCTGTCTGGTCAGCCTCATCGTTCATACCATCGGAACGAGCTGGATCGACGTGATCTTTCCCCCCGCATCAATGGGCGCAATCGTCGCCGTCATTGGACTGGAGCTGATGCCGACGGCGGCGGGGATGGCAGGTCTGACGGCGGAGAAGGTCGACCCGACCGTCGTTTTTGTCTCCATCGCAACGCTCGCCATCACGATCTTTGCCTCGATGGCATTTCGGGGCTTCCTCTCCATCATCCCCATCCTCATCGGCGTCATTGCGGGCTATCTCATCGCCTGTGCCGTCGGCATCGTCGATCTCTCGAACGTCGCCGCCGCGCCGTGGCTTGCCCTCCCGACCATCTACACACCGACCTTCGAGTTGAATGCCGTCCTCATCATCCTGCCTGCCGCCATCGTCGTCATCGTCGAGCACATCGGGCACCTCATCGTGACGGGCAACATCGTCGGACGCAACCTCGCCAAGGATCCGGGGCTTGACCGCTCCCTCCTCGGCAACGGCATCTCGACCATCTTCTCGGGCTTCTTCGGTTCCACGCCGAACACCACCTACGGCGAGAACATCGGCGTCCTCGCCATCACCAAGGTCTACTCGACATGGGTCATCGGCGGCGCAGCGATCTTTGCCATCCTGCTCTCCTGCCTCGGTAAACTTGCCGCACTCATCCAGAGCATCCCGACCCCCGTCATGGGCGGTGTCTCCATGCTGCTCTTCGGCGTCATCGCCGCCTCGGGCATCCGCATCCTCGTCGAGGCAAAGGTGGACTACAACAATCCGATGAACCTTCTCCTGACCTCCATCGTCATGGGTGTCGGCGTATCGACCGCCAGCATCACCATCGGAACGGTGACCCTGCGAGGAATGTCGCTTGCCACCGTTATCGCCATCATCCTCTCCATCTCCTTCCGCATCATCCTCGCTCTGCGGCGCAAGGATGCCGCCGCGCAGAAATGACGGAGCTCCGCGTGGATCTCCCCGTAGGAGAAATGTGTCCCGTCAAGGCATACCTCATGCGTGTGCACGGCATCTCGGGCAGCCTATGGAAACGCATTAAACACCATGGTGCATTCGCGCTGAACGGCAGCCCTGCGATCGCTGCACGCACGATGGTGAGGGACGGCGACCGCATCACATACGATCTGCCCATCGTCAGCACCGTCGTTCCCGAAGCGCTGCCCCTTTCGATTGCCTATGAGGATGACGACCTGCTCGTCCTCGACAAACCCGCAGGACAGCTCGTCCATCCGACGACAAAGGAAACGCGCGGCACCATCGCAAACGCCGTGCGCGGATACTATGCCGCCTGCGGCGTCCATCTCGACGTTCACCCCTGCCACCGCCTCGACCGCAATACGAGCGGGCTGCTCCTCATCGCAAAGCATCCCGAGGTGCAGTACCGGATCATGCGCCAGAATGCGCTGCGGCGCGAATACCTCGCCCTGATCGAAGGCAGGCTCATGCCCCCTGCGGGCTGTATTGATGCACCGATTGCGCGTGCCCTGCCGAGCATCATCCTCCGCTGCGTGGCAGAGGACGGCAAGCCCGCACGCACCCATTATGAAACGCAGCATACGAACGACAAATACAGCCTCCTGCGCCTGTGGCTTGACACGGGGCGCACGCACCAGATCCGCGTCCATCTTGCCCATTGCGGACATCCGCTGCTCGGCGACGATCTCTATGGCGGAACGACGGAGCCAATCGCACGGCACGCGCTCCACTCTGCGCATCTCACCCTCGTGCATCCGCGCACCAAGGAAACGCTCTCCTTGACTGCCCCCCTCCCTATGGACATGGCGCAGATCGTTGCGTGCCTCGTCCATCCATGAGACAAAAACCCCGCAGATGAAACGTTCCATCTGCGGGGTTTTCTCTATGCTCGATCCGAATCTTACTTGTTCGCGCCGAACCACTTCTGATAGATCTTATCGTACTCGCCGTTATCATGCAGCTTCTTGAGCGCCGCATTGATCTTCTGCTGGAGCTCGGTGTTGTCCTTCGCCATGGCGATGCCATAGTCCTCAGCGGAGAGGCGATCTGCGAGGGTCTTCACACCGGTTGCCTGCGCCTGATTGATGTAGTAGTCATTGACTGGACGATCGTTGACCACGGCATCCACGCCGCCTGCCTTCAGCTCCATGAAGCAGTCCGCCGGCGTATTCAGCTCGCTGACGGTGACGCCCTCCATCTCCTTTGCCATCTTAGCACCCGTCGTGCCGATCTGAGCGGCGACCTTATGCCCCTTCAGATCGCTGAACGACTTGATGTTCTCCTCATCGCTGCGCACGACCATCGTCAGGCCGGACTGATAGTAGGGATCAGAGAACGCGACCTTCTCCTTGCGCTCGTCGTTGATCGTCATACCACTGATGATCACGTCGATGTTCTTCGCCTGCAGGGCAGGAATCAGACCGTCGAAGCCAATGTTCTGGATCTCCGCTTCGCTGCCCATCTCCTTGGCAACGGCACGGATGAGATCCATATCAAAGCCCTGATAGTCCTTCTGTCCCTCGTCTTGGAACTCAAACGGAGCAAAGTCGATCGAGGCGCCGACGCGGAGCTTGCTTGCCTGCTTCGCCTGATCGCCGCCTGCGCCGCATCCGAGCAGGGAAAGGCTCACGAGTGCACCCGTCAGCACGAGTGCTAATTTCTTCAGCTTCATGGGAAACCTCCTCAAAAGATAAAGGCCACACAGATAAACGCAGCCACATGATTGGTAGTCCGACGGACTGTTTTATCTGTGATTCCTAAAAACAAAGGGGGACGCCGCACCGTCTGTGCTGCTATCCCCCCATGAAATCTAAATCGTTTTAGAAACGTGCTGCACGCTTTGCATTGAAGCAGTCGCGGCAGTAAACCGGACGATCCGTCTTCGGCTCGAACGGGACTTCCGTGTCCTTGCCGCACTCGGCGCAGACCACATGGAACATCTGACGCTCGCCATGATTCTGATCGTCACGGCTGCGGCGGCGCTTGTCGCGGCAGTCACGGCAGCGCGCCGGCTCATTCTCAAAGCCTTTCTCTGCGTAGAACTCCTGCTCACCTGCGGTGAACACGAAGTCCTTGCCGCACTCTTTGCATACGAGGGTTTTGTCTTCAAAAGCCATTCTTCCACAATCTCCCTTGAAAAATAATTTTGACTCTCCATTCGCCACACTCGGAAAGCGTTCACTGAGATTATGGTTCGGGCAAGCGCTGCATATATAAGCAGTGCTTCACTCGTTCATTGAACGACGATCAGGACTTGAGGAACGGATTTCAACGCTCTGTATTATACAGTCATTTTTCATGAAGTGCAAGCATTTTTTATTGCCGTTCGGATGGTAGGGCTGTCATGCCTTCATCGCCCTTTTACGTTTCATCATTAAAGCGGTACCCTGCCCCCCAGACCGTCTGCAGCCACTGCGGATGGGCAGGATCGCGTTCAATCTTTTCGCGCAGACGATTGATATGGACGGAGACGGTTGCCGTACTGCCCATCGCATCCAGCTCCCAGACGCGGTCATACAGCGTCTCCTTGCTGAAGACGACCTGCGGATGCTGTGCGAGAAAGAGCAAGAGGTCAAACTCGCGTGCCGCAAGGATCACCTCGTTTCCCCCAAGAAATACGCGCCGCGTCTGCGGCTGAATCTCAAGCGCATCAAAACGCAGGACGGCAGGATCCACCGTACTGCCCTTGAGTCGCTCATAGCGCGCGAGATGTGCCTTGACGCGTGCCACCAGCTCACTCGGACTGAACGGTTTGATGATATAATCATCCGCCCCCAGTCCGAGTGCGCGTATTTTATCGACATCCTCAAGGCGCGCTGAGACCATGAGGATGGGGATATCATATGCTTTCCGAACATCGCGGCAGATGGCAAATCCATCCGCCCCCGGCAGCATCACATCCAGCAACAGCAGATCATAGTCCCCCGTCATAGCAAGGCGCTTCCCCGCATCGCCGTCCGCAGAAATATCGACAGCGAAGCCATCCGCTTCGAGATAGTCACGTTCCAGCTCGGCAATAGCACCGTCATCCTCGACCAGCAGTATCTTTTTCATGCGTGTCCTCCTTTTTCTGAACCGGCAGCAGCAGGACGATGCGCAGCCCTCCTGCGGGGGACTCCTCGGCGCGTACCGTGCCGCCGAACGTCGTCATCATCCGGCGCACGATCGCCAGCCCCAGCCCGCTGCCGTCAGCAACATGGGTACGCGCCGCATCCGTGCGATAAAAGAGGTCAAACAGCCGCTCCCGCTCCTCTTCACGCACACCAACGCCGTCGTCGTCGCAGCGGATGGCGAGAAAATCCCCCTCATAGGAAAGCGACATAGAGACGTGCGCTCGTTCCCCACGGCGGTACTTCCCGCTGTTTTCCCACAGATTTTCGAGCACGCGGGCAAATGCACTGCGGTCAATGCGGATATACGTCTGCCCCCCGCCTTCCGCCATCGACAGCTCGATGCCCCGCTCGCGAACGTCCGCCGCATGCGCATCAATGAATGCTGTGAGCCACGTCCGCGCCTCAACGACCTCCCATGTAAGCGACACCTCACCTGTCTCCGTGCGTAAAAACGCGCGCAGCTGTGTGGTCAGCCCCTCCATCGTCGCCGCCGCACGGGCGATGCGCTCGGCATAGGCACGCTGCTTCTCCGGCGTCGCAGCGATCCCGTCGATCAGGCCGCTCGCATATCCCTTGACGGCAGTCAACGGCGTTGCGATGTCATGAAGTACACCGATGAGAAATTCCCGCCGCCGTGCCTCCTCCTGTTCCTCCCGCAGGCGTGCGCGCCGCAGTTCGCTGCGCATGGCATCAAACGCACGGCAGGTCGCCCCCACCTCATCACTGCCCATCGGAGGCAGGACATGGTCGAAATCACCATGCTGCATGGCAGCAGAGGCATCACGTATCGCCGCAAGCGGTGCAAGAATCTGCGCCGAAACGAGGCGGGCAAGATAACGCCCGAGCAGGAAAATCCCTGCCGAGGTGATGACGATGAAGAAAATAAACACCGCGTTGATCACCGTCTCCCGCATCGGCGGCGAAATGCGCATCTCATCGTGATGCCGCATCATCGGAACAGTGCCTGCCCCCATGAAAATAATGCCGCTGCGCTCGCCCTCATAGCGAAAAAACAGCCCTGCATCGTTCCATGTCAGTGCGGAGCCGCGCGCCCCGCATTCGCGCATCACCGCATACCGAATGTCATTGGCATCTGCCCCATCGGTCAGATAGAGGAGCCCATCCTGCACGATAGAGACGCGGACGCCCGCCGACTCCAGCAGATGAACATCACGTTCAACATGATTCCATTTGAACTGCTTCCGCTCTGCGGCAGCACGCAGTGAACTCAGTGCAAGGGGAACAGATAGATTCGTCCCCTTCTCCGGCCAGAGCAGTTCAAGAGCCTGCTGCTGCAGCGTTCCTGTGTGGCGCAGTCCGCCAAGAAGCGCCGCACCGATGGCGACGAGGACGCAGATCGGTATGACAACCATCAGTGCATTGGTCAGCAGGAGCTTTGTTTTCAGCGACAAATCACGCAGGTGCATAGCGACACCTCACTTTCATGATGCCATTATAATGGATTCAGCAGAAAAAATCCGCGCTGTCCGTCGATTTTTGAAAAAGTTTTACGCGTGTTTACACTTTGTTTAACTTTCTCCGATAGGATATACCTGTCAGCAAAAATGTGACGAACAAAAGGAGGATTTCATCATGGAAGCACAGAAAATCAAAGAGCAGGTCAAGGGCGTATTCAGTCCCGCACATCTGAAGAAGGCCGCCGCTCTCGCCGTTCTCGTCGGCGTTGCCACCGCCGGCACAGCCTACTTCCACTATCAGCAGGTCGAGGCACACTCCCTCATGAAGCGGCAGGCTCGCTCGGAAATGATCGCTGCGCAGGCAGCACAGCGGAACATCGTTCTGCTCGATGAGGACAAGGTGCGGTCGATTGCCGCCGACTCCATCGGAAAATCCGAGGCAGAGCTGACCTTCCGCCCACTCGAACTGAAAATGAGAGATCACGACGGCGATCGTGACCACGACCGCAAAGGGCACAAGAAGGGAAAGCATGGAGATCGGGAGCACAGGGGACAACAGGATCAGCCTGCACCTGCTGCTCCGATGCAGGACGCAGCGGCGCCTGCCGCACCTGCTGATCCTGCCGCACAGGCAGACTTCCGCCCCTTCTACAAGGTGAAATGCACGGCAAACAACATCACCTACAAGCTCCGCATCGATGCCGTGACCGGCGCACTCCTCGCGAGTGACGCGGATACAGACGACCATATTTTCTAAAACATAAACGTGAGAGCCATGCGCAGAATCATCTCGCATGGCTCTCACGTTTTCATATCCACGAAAATAAATTCTCCTGTCGATCGAGCCAGCTTTCCTGCCGCGCCTCATGGACGCGGTCGGCCTCCTCCGCATGGCCGATGAGAAATGGAGAGGCAGGATCGTGTGCGAGACGGCTGCGGCGCACGCGCGCAGGATGCGTATTGGCATAGCAATAGCGGCAGAGATGCGGGCAGCTGTCGTATGCGCCGATGTCTGCGCCGAGATAGCATTGACACCCCCTGCGCTGCGGCTGATAGTGCGGGAAGTGAATGCGCCGCCCGAGTGCCCTCTCATAGATGCGAGGAGTCATACAGCCGCCCGTATCCGCCCCGTATGGAGCGAGTGCATCACCGCCGCCGCACGGATAGACGGTCATGCCATACTGCCGTGCCCTCTCAACGATAAATGCACCGAGCTCCATGCGGTCTGCGTGCGTGACATCACGCCCCTCGGGAAAGTTGCGGCGCGTCTTGGCATAGCGCGTGAGAAAGCTGATGACGACCATCTCCGTCTGACCCGCCAATTGCTCTGCCATCGCGGCGAACATCGTCCTGTGCCACGCCAGCGTATGATGTGCGTCAAGGATGATCGGATCGTAACGCCACCCGACGGCGCGCGTTCCGAGAGCAGCCGAGAGCTGATGAAAGGAACGCACAACCTCCTCCCATGGCGGAACATTCGGCTCAATATCCCTGCCGTAGGGCGTGATGGTGACGTACCAGAACTGCCCGAACGGCGCGAGAAGATCCATATAGGGAAGCATCGGCGCGGGATTCTTCGTGCAGAAGCCGATGAGGTCAACCACGCGCGGGTCAAGGCGATAGCGCGTCACCTGCTGCATATCGTAGGGATTACGGACACAGACCTCGCCCGCACGCAGCCGATGTACCAGCCACGGCGCATAGAACGCCGGAATATCCGTGCGCTGCCCTGTGTTGAGTATCATCGCGTACCTCCTCCCCTTTTCACAGGATAACACGAATCGAAGGAAAAGAAAAATGGGACTGTTGTACGAAGTTTGCAACTTCGTACAACAGTCCCTCCTTTGTGCCCCTTCCACCGCTTACGCGGTCCCCCTTCCCCGTGATAACGGGGAAGGCTTAGGATAACGGTATATAAGCGTTACGTAGAGGTGTTTGCGTGGAGTATGCAGTCCTAGCACCCTTCACCGTCTCACTTCATCAGTGAGCCCTCGTATTTCAGCGTAGCGAAGTAGTCGTCGATGGTCTGCGGGCGTCGGATCAGCTCGATGGAGCCGTCCATACGGCGCAGCAGCTCCGCGCAGTGGAGCTTTGCATTGTAGTTGAATCCCATCGCGCTGCCGTGCGCCCCCGTATCGTGGATGATGAGGATGTCGCCGATGTCGATCTTCGGCAGAGCGCGGTCAATGGCAAATTTGTCGTTGTTCTCGCAAAGTGAACCCGTCACATCGTAGACATGATCGGCGGGTTCGTTCTCCTTGCCGAGGATGGTGATGTGATGATAGGCCCCATAGATCGCGGGGCGCATGAGGTTCGCCATGCAGGAGTCGAGCCCGATGTACTTCTTGTACGTGTCCTTTTCGTGGAGCACGGTGGAGACGAGCCAGCCCGCATCGCCCGTGATGCCGCGCGCGCTTTCCGTGCGGATGCCGACGTCGCCGCGCCCGGCAGGGCGCATGATCTCATTGTAGAGCTTTTCGATGCCCGCGCCGACGGCGTCGTAGTCGATGCCGTCCTGCTCAGGGCGGTACGGGATGCCGAAGCCGCCGCCGAGGTTGACGAATTCGACGTGGATGCCGAGTTTTTCCTTCAGCTCTGCCGCCAGCTCGAACATGAGGCGCGCCGTGAGGAGGAACGCCTCCGTGCGCAGCTCGGCAGAGATCACCATCGTGTGCACGCCGAACCGCTTCACGCCCATCTCAAGGGCACGGCGATAGCCCTCGAACATCTGCTCACGCGTGAGCCCATACTTTGCCTCGACGGGCTTGCCGATGATGTCGTTGCCCTCGACGAGGTTGCCGGGGTTGTAGCGGAAGCAGAGGAGGTTCGGCAGACCGGCGTGCTTCGCCATGTAGTCAAGGTGACTGAGGTCGTCGAGATTGATGACGGCACCGAGCTCGATCGCCTTCTGGAACTCCTCGTACGGCGTGTCGTTCGAGGTGAGCATGATCTCCTCGCCCTTGACGCCCGCCGCCGCAGAGATGATGAGCTCAGGAATGCTGCTGCAGTCCGTGCCCGCACCGTCCTCGTGCAGGAGCTGCACGATGCGAGGGTTCGGCAGCGCCTTTACAGCGAAGTGTTCGCGAAAGCTCGGCGCCCATGCGAATGTCTCGCGCAGACGGCGGAAATTCGCACGGATCTTTGCCTCGTCGTAGAGATGAAACGGGGTCGGGTACCGCTCGATGAGACGCAGTGTCTCCTCCTTTGTGAGCGGGAATTTCTTCTCATTCATATTGTTCTCCCTTGGTGTAAATCCCTCTTCCCCCATCGCTGTGAGAAAGATATATCGATGAAGTTCCGTTATTATAGCAATGAAAAATCCTCTCTGTCAAATGTATCCCTTGACGAACGGCGCACACTCCCGTATAATGTGGACTATATTTTTTGAAGGCGCCGCATCATTCGCGCCTGCCTTCATTGGAATGATTAAGGGGGTATATCCATGAGATTCGGAGGAAAGGCTCTGCGCCTCGCCGCCGCACTCGTCGGAACAGCACTCCTCGGCTCGGCACTCGCGGGCTGCGGAGGAAACAACGCAAAGTCTGACGAGATCCGCATCGGCGCAAATTTTGAAATGACGGGCAACACGGCGAACTACGGTGCGTCGACGCTCGAGGGGCTGAAGCTCGCCATCAAGGAGGCCAACGATGCCGGCGGCATCAATGGCAAGAAGATCACGCTCGTCGAGGCAGACAACAAGTCCGAGGCGGCGGAGTCCGTCAATGCGGCGACGAAGCTGATCTCTGACGATCACGTCCGCGCCATTGTGGGCCCGGCGACGACGGCAAATGTCATCGCTGAGTCGCAGGTCGCGACGGACAACAAGATCCCGGTCATTGCACCGGATGCGACGGCGGTCGATGTCACCGTCGAGAACGGCCAAGTAAAGCCGTGGATCTTCCGCAGCTGCTTCATCGACCCGCAGCAGGGCGATGTCATGGCAAAGTTTGCCCTCGATACGCTGAAGGCAAAGACGGCGGTCATCTACCTCGACAATTCGACGGACTACTCCAAGAGCCTCGCACAGGTCTTTGAGAAGGTCTTCACCGCCGGCGGCGGCAAGGTGCTCATGACCGAGGCGTTCCTCGGCAAGGATCAGGACTTCAAGGCGACGCTGACGCGTCTGCGCGAGGCGAATGCGGACGTAATCTTCGTCCCCGCCTACTATGAGGAAGTCGGCAAGATCGTCAAGCAGGCGCGTGAGATCGGCATCACCGCCCCCATCATCGGCACGGACGGCTGGGATGATCCGAAGGTCGCCGAGCTCGCCGGTGCAGATGCGCTGAACAACACGTACTTCAGCACGCACTACTCCGACAAGGACGAGTCGGTACGTCCCTTCATCGACGCCTATCAGAAGGAATACGGCCACATGCCGAACGTCTTCGCTGCTCTCGGCTATGACGCCGGCAAGCTCCTCGTCGATGCGCTGAAGCGCGCGGGCTCTGACGATCCCGAGGCACTGCGCAAGGCACTGGAGGAGACGAAGGATCTCGTCGTCGGCACGGGCACGATCACGATGGATGCAAACCACAACCCGATTAAGCAGGCAGTCATCCTCGAGAACAAGGATGGCGACCGCACGGTTGTCGCAAAGATCATGCCGAGCGCAAACTAATCTGCACAGAAACGTTCAAAGAGCCGCATCCTGCGGCTCTTTTCATCATCTCAGGGAGGTTTTTCTATGGAGGTACTGCAACAGATTCTGCAGCAGCTCATCAACGGGATTTCGCTCGGCAGCATCTACGCGCTGATCGCTCTCGGCTACACGATGATCTACGGCATCATCAAGCTCATCAACTTCGCCCATGGCGATATCTACATGGTCGGGGCGTACCTCGGCTTCTACGCGATTACGCTCGGGATCCCCGTCGTGCCGGCAATCCTCATCTCCATGGCGGTCACGTCCCTGCTCGGCGTCGTGGTGGAGCGGCTGGCGTACCGTCCGCTGCGCCATGCGCCGCGCATCTCCGTGCTCATCACGGCAATCGGCGTGTCCTTCCTCCTCGAGTACACGATGATGGCGATTGTCTCGCCGACGCCGCGCACGTTCCCCGCCACACTCAGCGATGTGTCGTTTGACCTTGGTGGACTCATCATCAGCGGCCAGCAGCTGCTCATCATGGGCGTCACTTTCCTGCTCATGCTCATCCTCACCTACATCGTCCGCTCGACGAAGATCGGCAAGGCGATGCGTGCGGCCTCCTACGACACGGAGGCGGCGCAGCTCATGGGCATCAATGCGAACCGCATCATCTCGATCACGTTCGCCATTGGTTCGGCACTCGCCGCCGTTGCTGGCGTGCTCATCGGCATCTACTACAACTCGATCGATCCGCTCATGGGCATCATGCCCGGCATCAAGGCGTTCGTCGCAGCGGTGTTCGGCGGCATCGGCATCCTGCCGGGTGCTGTCGTCGGCGGCATCGTCCTCGGCATTGTCGAGGCGTTCATCTCGGGGCTCGGATTCTCCATGTTCCGCGATGCGGCGGCATTCGCCATCCTGATCCTCGTGCTGCTCATCCGGCCGGCGGGTATCTTCGGCAAGAATGTCAAGGAAAAGGTCTAAGGAGGGGTGACGATGAATCCATCAACAAAAAATGATCTCAAGATGCTCGTCTTTGCCCTCATCATCTACGCCATCATCATGGGACTGACGAGCGCAGGGGTGCTGAACGCCTTCTGGCAGCTCAACCTCATCTTTGCGGGGATCAACATCATCCTCGCGGCAAGTCTCAACCTCATCAACGGCTACACGGGACAGTTCTCTCTTGGACATGCGGGCTTTATGGCGGTCGGCGCGTACGTCGGCGTCGTGCTCACGACGAATTTCCACCTGCCGTTTGCGGCGGCGCTCCTGGCGGGCGGCATTGCGGCAGGGCTGCTTGGGGCGCTCATCGGTCTGCCGACGCTGCGCCTGCGCGGCGACTACCTCGCCATCGCGACCCTCGGTCTCGGCGAGATCGTCCGCATCATCATCATCAACGTTCCCTATATCGGCGGTGCGGCAGGATTTAAGGGCATCCCGCATCTCACGAATTTCACGTGGGTGTTCTTCCTCATGCTCGCCACGCTCTACATCATCAAGAACTTTGTGAACTCACGCCACGGCCGCGCCTGCCTCGCCATTCGCGAGAACGAGATCGCAGCGGAGTCCATGGGCATCAACACGACGAAATACAAGGTGCTCGCCTTTACCATCGGCGCGTTCTTCGCAGGTGTGGCGGGCTGCCTGTTCGGACACAATATGTATATTCTCAGCCCCGCGTCCTTCACGTTTATGCAGTCGTTCAACGTCCTCATCATGGTCGTCATGGGCGGTCTCGGCTCGATGACAGGCTCGATCGCGGGCGCACTCGTCGTGACCTTCCTCTCGGCGGCACTGGCGAGCTTCCCGAACGCGCGCATGATCATCTATGCACTCGCGCTCATCCTGCTCATGTTCTACCGTCCGCAGGGACTCTTCGGCTATGTTGAGGTCACGGCGATGCAGCCGCTTCGCCGCTTCTTTCGGAAGGGAGGGGAGGCATAATGGCAAAGGATCTGCTCTCAGCAACGGATGTCTCCATGGTCTTCGGCGGGCTCAAGGCCGTCGCGGACTTTAACATGCACATCAAATACGGCGAGCTGATCGGTCTCATCGGGCCGAACGGCGCCGGCAAGACGACGGCGTTCAACCTCCTCACGGGGGTCTACCGCCCCACGACGGGCGAGATTCTCTTCAAGGACAAGAGCATTGTCGGACTCGCTCCCTACGAGATCACGGCGCGCGGCATTGCGCGTACGTTCCAGAACATTCGCCTGTTCGGCGAGCTCTCCGTCCTCGACAACGTCAAGATCGCCTACCACTGCCACATGAACTACGGGCTCGCCGAGGCGGTACTGCGCGTCGGACGCTATCGTTCGGAGGAGGAGAAGCTCACGGAGGAGGCACTGCGCCTGCTGAAGATCTTCCACCTCGAGGGCGTGGCACAGGAAAAGGCGAAGAATCTCCCCTACGGCGCACAGCGTCGTCTCGAGATCGCACGCGCCCTTGCGGCACAGCCCGCACTCCTGCTGCTCGACGAGCCGGCGGCCGGCATGAACCCGCAGGAAACGAAGGAACTCATGGAGATGATCCGCTGGGTAAAGAAGGAATTCGGCATCACGATCCTCCTCATCGAGCACGATATGTCGCTCGTCATGGGGATCTGCGAGCGCATCTACGTCCTTGAGTACGGCGCGATCATCGCGAACGGCAGCCCGGAGGAGATTCGGAAGAACCCCGAGGTCATTCGCGCATATCTGGGAGCGGAGGAATAATCATGGCAAACGAAACGAATCAGCCGCAGGGCGGCGCGCCCATGCTCCGCATCGCGGATCTCAATGTATACTACGGTGCGATCCACGCGCTGAAGGGCATCTCGCTCGAGGTGCATCAGGGGGAGATCGTCACCCTCATCGGCGCAAATGGCGCGGGCAAGTCCACGACACTGCGCACGATCTCGGGGCTGATCGCACCGAAGAGTGGCGCCGTCGACTTTGAGGGACAGGGCATCGCAGGGCTCGGCGCACATGAGATCGTGCGCCGCGGCATCTCACAGGTGCCCGAGGGGCGGCGCATCTTTGCCGATATGACCGTCCTCGAGAACCTCGAGCTCGGCGCCTTCATCCGCAACGACAAGGACGGCATCGCGAGCGACATGGAGATGGTCTTTACGCGCTTTCCGCGCCTGAAGGAGCGCATCTCCCAGCAGGCGGGCACGCTCTCGGGCGGCGAGCAGCAGATGCTCGCCATGGGACGTGCCCTCATGAGCCGCCCGCGCCTCCTGCTCCTCGATGAGCCGTCGATGGGACTTGCCCCCCTCCTCATCAAGGAGATTTTCTCCATCATCGTTGACATCAACAAGGCAGGTACAACCATCCTGCTCGTCGAGCAGAACGCCAACATGGCGCTCTCCATCGCGAACCGCGCCTACGTCCTTGAGACGGGACGCATCACGCTCTCGGGCTCCGCAAAGGATCTCGCGGCGAGCGAGGAAGTTCGCAAGGCCTATCTGGGCGGATAAGAAAAGAAGGAAAACACGACCTAAAGCGCGAATATTACAGTAATATACAAATTCACTCTTGCAAGGAGGAGCATTATGTTTGTTGCCAACTGCATGACCAAGAACCCCATCACCATCGCCCCCGATGTGGGGATCGACGAGGCGGCAAAGATCATGGACAAGGGGCATTTCCGCCGCCTGCCCGTCGTCGAGCACGGAACGCTCGTCGGCTTCTTCACAAACCGCGACCTCCTGCGCGCCTCGCCTTCGGCGGCGACCACGCTCGACCGCTTTGAGATGCGCACCCTGCTCTCGAAGATCAAGGTCGCCGACGTCATGCAGAAGAACGTCATCACCGTCACGGATACGACGACGATCGAGGAGGCTGCGCTCGTCATGGCGCGCGAGAAGATCGGCGGCATGCCCGTCCTCTCTGAGGTCGGCAAGGTCGTTGGCATCATCTCCTCCACGGATATCTTCCGTGCGTTCGTCACCGTCATGGGGCTCGACAGCGGCAAGACGCGCCTCACGATTGCGGTCGCCGACCGCAAGGGCGTGCTCCGCGACATCGCGACCGTCCTCGCCGACCTCGACATCAACATCGACAGCATGGTCACCATCCCCCAGCCGAGCGGCACCTACGACATCATCATCCGCGCCGATATTGCGGATGTGGAGACGGTCAAGGAGCGCCTAGCGGCAAAGGGATTTACGGTCAGCCACGTCACACAGATCGGATGATCTACGCTGCAAAAAACCTGCCATCGGAAACAGATCCGCTTCCGTATGGCAGGTTTTTTCACTCGATCACACGTCCATCCGTTCCGATCAAAATGAGCTGTGATCCCGGAATATCCGTGAGGAGGCTGCGCCCGCGCTCCGCGCCCATGACGAAGATCGCCGTCGAGAGCATATCCGAGAGCTGTCCCTCGTGCCCCGCCCACATCGTTCCCATCATCGCATCCTGCGGCAGAATGACGGTGACGGATGCGAGCCCTGTCTCTGCGGGGTCGCCCGTACGCGGATCGACGAGATGATGATAGCGCCGCCCCTCGTAGAGGAAATATCGCTCATCGTCGCCCGAGGCGGAGAGCATGGCATCTGAGAGCTGCACCGTCGCAGCGAGATCACTGTGGCTCTCCCCGCGTGGATTGCGGATGCCGATGCGCCACGGCTCCCCCTCCGCATTCACGCCGCACGCGAGAATCGAGCTGCTGCCCAGATCGGCAAGGGCATTCACGGCGCCGCCTGCAGCCCAGCTGCGTGCGATGCCGTCGAGTGCCAGCCCCTTGATGAGTGCGCCGCGGTCGATCTTCATCCCCGCACGCAGGAGCCGCACCTCCGGATGCTCTCCATCATCAGCGGCACGCTCTCGCAGCTCAAGTGCATGCCAATCGACGCGCGATTGCGCCGCCGCGACCTCCTCCGCCGTTGGCGGATGCTGCGCGGCACGCGCCGCATCCCATAGCTCCGTCAGTGTGCCCGAGGTCACATCAAAGGCGCCGTCCGACTGCCGTGCCATCTCCTGTGCCAGAGAGAGTGTCTCATAGAGTGCGGGCGGCACCTCCGTCCATGCGCCCGTCCCCGCCGCCTCCTCCACACGGGCGAGCACCGCGCCGTCTGCATCC
>JABZYJ010000310.1 GCA_015265235.1 Selenomonas sp.
AGACGGGGATCGGTCTCGCGGCGGACTGTGCTGCACGCGGCGACCGCTGCATTCTGCCCGGCGAGATGGGAATCTCGAACACGACATCGAGTGCCGCCATCACCGCTGCCATCCTCCGCCTCCCCCCTGAGGAGGTCACAGGGCGCGGGGCAAATATCTCGGATGAGCGTCTGCATCACAAAGTGGAGATTGTGCGACATGCGCTCGCCATCAATCAGCCCGACCCGCAGGACGGTATCGACGTACTCGCCAAGGTCGGCGGATTTGAGCTTGGCTGTATCGCGGGCATCATCCTCGGTGCCGCCGCACATCACATTCTGGTTGTTCTGGACGGCGCAAATACGACATCAGCGGCACTCATCGCGCACGCCATTGCACCGAACTGCGTGCACGCGCTGCTCGCATCCCACGCATCACTGACAGAGCATTCTCAGCCCCACGCACTGCGCCATCTGGGACTCACGCCCCTGCTGCGGCTCGACATCCGCCTGAGCGAGGCGGCGGGATCGTCGATTGCCCTGCGGATGCTGGAGCTGATGCTCAGGGCATGGGCGGCGACGGACGCTTCATCGCGTTGCTGCGCGCCCTTTCTCCTGCCGCCGTACAGGACACTCCCTTCCTCCTCAGCAACTGGGGAAAATACATACGACATCCCCGCGCCCAACCGTACGGTGATGGATGCGGCACAGTACCGTCTCGACAATCTCGCAAAGCCGATTCACAGTCTCGGGTTCCTTGAGCACATCGCGGTACAGCTTGCAGGAATCACGGGGAAAATCCGTCTGCCGTCAAACAGCAGGGCAGCACTCTGCCTTCTCTCTGGCGGAGAGGAACTGCCCGCCGAACGCCACGCCATCATCTCCTCCATGACAGCAGCGCGTGATATTGACGTATACCTGCTCCCCGCAGCGATAGACCGTGCAGAACGTCACGCCGCCGTGCACGCCGTCGCCGCCGGCCATCCACTCCTCATCCTCGGCAGCATGGGGAGTGACGCGGCAGCCGTCCGTACGGCACTTTGTGCAGCGGCAGAGGGCGGTGCACTCGTTCTCCCGGGGGATGCGGCGACCGACCACATTGTGCGGGAGTACTGTGTGATAAGCCCAGCCCTTACCCACTATGTCCTCCATCTCCTACCCGAGATGATAACAGCGGAGATCGACGCCCCCGCTGGCATCGTCGGCATCCTCGGTCTTGAAATCGTCCGCGCCGCCCTCCATATCATGAACGATATGAAGACCTTCACCGAGGCAAAGGTAGCCGTCGCCAGCGACGGAGCAGGGGCGGGACGGC
>JABZYJ010000311.1 GCA_015265235.1 Selenomonas sp.
CAAGCCGATCCGCCCCGGTTTTCTGTTCGAGGTAGAGCTGTACGGCGGTTGGTTTCGGTGCGCTGAGGATCTGTGGAAAGTGCGGGGCTTCGGTCCGCGGGGTCTCTTTCGGTACGGCGTCGGCAAAGGCAAGGCGGCTCGCCCAGAGTTCTTTACACCCGCTGCGGCGATTCGTCTGTTCCCTGCCTACTCGCGCACGTTCCCGCTCTTCCCGGCGTCCGAAGAGGGCATCGGTGTAGTCGATCCGATCGCTCTCCATGCGCAGGACGTGATCCCCGATGCTCATGTGGTAGGCAATGCGATAAAATCTGCCAAAGCCAAAATGTGCAATCTCCCCCTGCGCATCTGTCTTGTAGAAGCAGGGGGCAACAAATCGGATGTCGTCCCATCCTGTGAAGGACGCTGCGGCATTCCCCTTTTTTGCACAAAAATTTCCCTTCTCTTCGTCCAGCAGTTCGACGCCCTTGCGGCTGCTGTCCTCACGATATGCCTGCACGACGTTGTCGGGGATGGGGATGCGCTGCGTCCAGTCCGGGTCACGATGGCGGGTATAGGTGGCTTTCTTCGACATCCGCCCCGTATGGCAGTCCGCCCGTCCACTCCCCGGTTCGCCCCAGCGGACTTCATTCTCCGGCTGTCTGCCCCCTCCGTAGTTCATGATGTCAAATTCCGCCGGACAGATGTAGTAGCCGTCGTCGCCGGTCTGCTGCACGAGATAGCCCGCCTCTGCCTTAGTTTCGGATATGGTGTTCGTCCCCTTCCGAACGGTCGTCGCCATCTCCGTCGTGTAGAGTTTGCGCATATTGTCCTTTATTTCTGCCATGGTGCGGAAGTAGAGCACCTGATCGTGATAGTCTTCGCCCGCCCGCATGGCGCTGCAGGTGACGATCTTAAAGAGGTTTTTGATCATGCCGCGCAGCGAACTGCCCGGGATGATGGGGATACCCGTCGGCGCGAAAAAGTTCTCGACGGCGTTCCCTGCATCGACGCCTGTGCCAATAAAGACGGGTGTCAGTGTCTTGATCTCTAGGTCGATTCGGCCACTGAGGCGTCCCTTTGCAAGAACATGGGCGCGATAGTTCTCGACGCGCTCCGCATCGCTCATGGCATCCCCTTCGATGGGCGAGGTGAGTACGCCCTGCGGCAGGGATACGAAGTTGTACGGTGCTGTTGCCGTATCGTAGTCCTTAGCCATTGGTCTCCTCCTCCATATCCGCCGCTGCGATGCGGCAGTACCGATGATCGACATACCCCGCCTGTCCTGTGGTATGGATGCCGATG
>JABZYJ010000312.1 GCA_015265235.1 Selenomonas sp.
CAATGTAACGGTGGATCTCTGGTGCGGCAACGGTAAGCGTACTCATGGAAATGGTAAAATGGCGGTCGGACACCAGATGGCGAATATGTGCGGATGCCGCGCCATGCAGCCGAATCTGCGAAATGTGCCGTTCGTGATTGATCCGTTTGCATTCAAGCAGGTCGACGCTGTTTTGGCAACCCACTATCATCAGGATCACATGTCGGCAGAGTGGGCGGCACATGTGATTCAGAGCGGTATGAAGACGACGGACGAAAATGGCAGAGAGATCCCCGTTCCGTTTATCGGTCCAAAGAAATCTGTTGAGACATGGCTGAAGTGGGGGGTTCCAGCTGAGCGCTGCCGCACGGTTGTGCCGGGCGATGTGATTAAGATAAAAGATATTGAGATCGTTGCGCTTGACAGTTTTGACCGCACCTGCATTGTTACCACGGATTCGACGGGGGAGGATCGTGAGGAACTTACGAATCGGTGCCCGTCTGATATGGATGAGAAGGCGGTCAACTATCTGTTGAAAACGCCGGGCGGCAATATCTATCACTCGGGCGACTCACATTTTTCCATCTATTTTGCAAAGCACGGCAAGGATTATGATATCGACCTTGCATTCGGCTCATTTGGTGAGAACCCAATCGGGATGCAGGATAAGATGACCTCGATCGATATCCTGCGTATGGCAGAGAACCTACGCTGCAAAGTCGTCTGTCCGATTCACTGGGATGTGTGGACGAACTTTCAGGCGGATTGTGAGGCGATCAAGCTTCTCTATGAGTTCAAGAAAGATCGGAACGAGTACGGTTTTCATCCGTTCTTCTGGCAGGTCGGCGGACGCTATGTCTATCCGCAGGATAAGGATAAGATTTACTATCACCACCGGCGCGGATTCGAGGACTGTTTTGAACATCCGCAGAACATCCCATTCCGGTCCTGTCTGTGATGAGAGGGAGTGGCAGTATTGTTCAAGGAATTTGTCGCACAGAAGCACTATTCGTTCCACGAGGGGTTTGATGACTGGCGGGATGCGATTCGCGTTGCCTGTGCACCGCTTGTGGCGGATGGAACGATTCAAAAGGAGTATGTATCTTATATCATTGAGAAGGTAGAGGAACTTGGCCCTTATATCGTGATCGCGCCCGAGATTTGCATCCCACATGCGGAGCGCGGGCGCGGTGTGAACCGTACCGCTATGTGTTTTATGAAAAGTGAGACGCCTGTGCGGTTTCATGAGGATGGCGAGCATGATGCACGGATCTTTGTCGTTTTGGCGGCAGCAGAC
>JABZYJ010000313.1 GCA_015265235.1 Selenomonas sp.
GCGAGGCACTCGTCATCGCACGCGGCGCACTCTTTTCCATCAGCGGCGAGGTGAAGCCTGGCGTGCGCAGCCCACGCCTCTATCGCGGGTTATTTGTGAAGTGATGAACGCCGCTCTTTGCCCTGTCGCATCCTTCGGATCGTCCAACGAAGGGACTGAGGAAAAACGCCGCTCTGGATGGACGGCGTTTTCTTTTTCAAAAAAATCTGTTATGATGAAGGGGAAAACTGCATGAGGTGATCCAATGAAGATACTCAGCCGCCTTGATGATCTGCCGTTTCGCGTCTCGAAGGGCGACCGCAAGATTATCGCCTGCATCCGTGCTCATCTCACGGATATCCCGCGCATGACCATCCGTGAGATCGCCCATGCGAGCGGCACGGCAGAGGCGACCTGCACACGCTTCGTGCGGAAGATGGGCTTTGCGGGTCTCAGCGATTTCAAGGCAGCACTTGCTGCGGAGGGAGCAGAGCTGGGACGTTATCTCGATCGTGGGAATATCCGGAATGGAGAGACACCGCGTGAGACGGCGCGCAAGCTGCTCTCGGCGAACGTGATCGCCCTCGAAAAGACGCAGGACATCATTACGGATGAAACGATTGACCGCTGTGCGCGTCTTCTCATCGGGGCACAGCGAATCGCGTTCATCGGACTGGGCTATTCGGGGATGATTGCGCAGGACTCCTATTTTAAGTTTCTGCGCATAGGCATGAACTGTATCGCGCCGCGTGATAATCACACGATGCGGATGCTCGCCGCCATCATGGAGCCGGACGACGTCATCGTTGCCATTTCGCACTCGGGTGAGACAGCGGACATCCTTGCAACGGTCGATATCGCCCGTGCACGTGGTCTGCGGGTGATCTCTCTGACGGAGCATCATCCCTCGCGGCTGCGTGACGCTTCCGATGTGAGTCTTACCTACATTGCGGCGGAGACACCCCTCGAGACGGGCTCCATCGCCTCCAAGACGGCGCAGTTCTTTCTCGTCGACCTCGTCTACACTGAGGTACTGAAGATTCTCCCGCCGAGTGCCATGGAAAAGCGCATCCGAACAACGGCAGCCGTGCGAGAGCCGAAGGAGTAGAAACGGTCCATTCGGGCATAGAAAAGCTCCCCCTCCATTGTGGAGGCGGAGCTTTTGCTATTTCAGTGACGGGAAGAGGAGCGTACCCTGATCGAGGCCGTAACGAATCCGCACATTGGCGTCAGAGGCGTAGTCCACGGCAAGGGAAGAGATATGCTCACGTGTGGTGATATAGTCGCTGGA
>JABZYJ010000314.1 GCA_015265235.1 Selenomonas sp.
TGATACTCCTGATAGGTCGCGTGGAAATGCGGTGGATTGTGCTCGTTGTTGTTATACATACGAATGATGATCCCGAAGAACATTGAGATTGTCGGCATAACATATACCTCCATAGCCCACCGATGGGCGGCAAGAGACGGAGCGGCAATCGTGGATGCCCTACATTGGTACGATGGCGAGCTTCTTCCCAAGCGGCGCGAGAACCTTCATAAGGGTTGAAACGTTAGGGCTGGTTGTCCCACGTTCAAGCCGGGCGATAACGGGCTGCGTAACGCCGCTCATCTCCTCAAGCTGTTTCTGTGTGATACCGCGCTCCTGTCGTGCACGGATGAGTTCGCCGATCAGCGCGACGCGCAGGTCGCTTTCTGCAATCTCCTCCGGGGTGAAGTGTTCCTTTTCCCACTCGTCCCACGTTCCTGCAATCGCATTGCTTGTCATGGCAATACACCTCTTTCTTTCAGATCGGCAAGCTCGCGCCGTGCCTGTTCGATTTCTCGCGGTGGGGTCTTTACGGTCTTCTTCATGAAATGATGGAGAAGTACAAAACTGCCTTCATGCCACGCGACAAAAAATATACGGTCACGAATCGGGCGCAGCTCCCAGATATCCCCTTCAAGGTGTTTCATATATGGTTCGCCCGCCAACGTCCCGTAATTCCGCAAAATTTTCATGTAGTCTTGAATCTTTTTCAGTTTGATGCGACTGTCCTTATCTTTTCGGTCGGCAAGTTCATCAAGATAATCTGCAACAGGTCGCCGCCCTTGCTTGTCACGATAAAAATAAATCGGGTGCATCGCTTTCCTCCTCTCTCTATTATGCCTTAAAAGTTATTAGATAGCAAGCCGCATATTCTCCATCCCACCGCCTAGCTTGTAGGATTACAATAGATATGTTACACAAGTAAATAAAAAGAGAAAGCCAATTTGTGTTATGCTCTATCTACCAAAACAAACCACACACAAAAGAGGCTTTCTCATGAAAAGCTTAAAACAAGACATCAGATACTATCAAGCGATTCTTTCCTATGCAGATAAGCACGGTGTTACAAAGGCTGCCATTAAGTACCGCACCTATCGCCAGTTCATCTACCGTCTGCGTAATCGCTACGATGCTACTCATACGTTTTTCTCATTTGAGGATTTCAAGGCGCAGCTTGCACGGAGAAACAGGGAGTATAACAATTTTCCTATGCGTCCCCTAGGATGGAAATCTCCTCGTGAGGCGCTTTCTCTATTTCTCTCTTGTGT
>JABZYJ010000315.1 GCA_015265235.1 Selenomonas sp.
GTATGCGCAGAGCGGGCCCACAAAAAACGTCCGCTCAACTACGAGATCGGGAAGATCCTCGCCGTTGCCTACAAAGCCCTCCACCGCGAGATGGATTCTATCGATATGCAGGGTCTTTCCTACGGGCTTTACCAAGCACCGAAACTTGCCCTGAGCCTGACACCGTCCAATCTGCAGGAGGGACTGGGCCGTCTCACCATTGCGCTGGGGCATTGTCCGAATGCACCAACAGCAGAAAGCCGTGCCTATGTGGAAAACGGCGCACTCTGTTTCCGCCATGATGTCTTTCTCGGTGAGGAGCTCCCGCTCACCATGCCCGCCGGCAGTGCACGGTTTTGGAGTGCTCTCTATACGGAAAATGCCTTTCTGTCAGACCACAGCCGCCTGATGGAGGATCTGCGCCATCAGGAGTCATTCATCGGCTACGGACACCGCGATTTTCTCTTTGACCTGCAAAAGGCGACAGAGGTGCGCGGAACGGCAAAGATCGAGCTCCCTCCGGGAGAGGAGGCGATCATCCCCATCGCAGGGACAGCCATCAACCAGCCGCTCTCCGTAACGACGGAGTCCCTCGGGACAAAGGAAGCCTATCTCGGCAAATGGGCATTCAGCTTCTTCCGGTTCAGTGAGAGTGCCACACTGCACGCCTCCGCGGATGCTCCTTATGCCGTTGGAACACCGATCCGCCTCGGACATAGTCCACAGCGGAGAAAGCTCGTCCTGAATCTCCTCATCGATGGACTATCCTGGGCAGTTGCACGCTCCTATGCAGCGACGCATCTGCCGAACGTCATGCGTTTTTTCTCGCACGGAGTCATCTTCGATCAGCATTTTTCGACCTCGGAGTACACCCTGCCGGCGTATCCCGCCATTGAGACGGGATACTATCCGCATCATACACAGATCTTCAACGAGAAGGCAGGCTATGAGCTCCCGCTCCACATGACGACAATATCCGAGCAGATGAAGGAACAGGGCTACTACTGTGCTGCCCCGCTCGCCTCCACTCATGGTGTTTCCCATGGCATAATGCGTGGTTTCGACCGTCTGATCGCCACCGGCTGGACGCTAAACGCTGTCAACGCCGTGGACTCGGCCATCCGTCATCTCAAGGCGTTCGACGAGGCCGATCTGTTCCTCTTCCTGCACATCAATGACGCACACCCATACGATGCCCTTGATTTTAAGTTTGATACAGCGGTTGAGACGCACATTCCGCTCGCAGAACGCATCTTCAACC
>JABZYJ010000316.1 GCA_015265235.1 Selenomonas sp.
CAGCTGCGCACCGAGCAGAGCGTACTGCTGGGATCAAAGGGGCAGGCGGTGCTCGTCCTTTCGGATGCGCCCTACTACGAAACCCTCGAACACGCCATGAAAATCCGCCAATACGTGAAACAGCAGAACTTTGCAAACCTGCCGAAATCCGTTGAGAACATCATCAAGGGCTATCAGGACGAGGCAATGCGGTGCGAGGCAGAGGCGCGGGAGGCACTTGCCGCAGCGATATGCACAGCAGAGACATACGTCGACGGCGAGCGTGTCAGCCTCACGGGCAAGGATGTAAAGGCGCGTCTCGACCAGGTGCTCTCACAGCTCGTCGCACGCGTCTATCACAAGCTTGACCTCATTACGAAAAACATCAAGAGCGACGATGAGATTCGTGCACTGCTCGAAGGAGCGGAGCAGCCCCTCCCCGGCATGGCGGAGGCGAACAGTGATGCCGCGCTGAGCATCGAGGAGTATCTGCGTCTGCAGGAGATGGCAAAACGCCCCACATCCATGGCGGATGTGCAGAGCCGCTATCAGACAGTACCCTACGGATGGCGCGAAATCGACATCGCCTATGCCACGGCACTGCTCATCAAAGAACAGCGTATCACCGTCAAATACGGCGGTGAAAGCATTCGTCCCGAGCACCCGAAACTCCCCGACTTCCTGCGACGCAGGAGCGAGATACCGAAAACACGGATCTGTATCCGTCAGAGTGTAGACAAGGGAAAGATGCGGCAGGTACGCGCGATCTTGGAGGAGTATTTTGACGAGATGAACTTGCCCACCGACGAGGACGGGCTTACGCATTACATCATCGAGCAATTCGCAGCACAGCGGAGATACTACGAGGAACTAGCGCGAAAGTACGAGCAGAACGCCAAATACCCGGGGCGCACAGTCATCATGGCGCTGCTGCATCAGATTGCGCAGCTTCTGGCGCAAAAGAGCGACAACAATGCCCTCATCGGACACATTCTCGCACACAAGAATGAGCTCCTGAACATGAAAGAAGCGGCGCGGCAGGTCGAGGAGTTCTTTGCAAAGCAGTCAGATACATTTGATCTGGCTGTCCGCCTTGAGAAAAAGACACGCGATGAGCTGAGCTACCTCACAGGCTCTGTCGATGCAACCAATGCCCTGAACGAGATCCGCAAACGCATCACCTTCACCGAGAAGTTTGACTACAGCGGCATCCCGCAGCTCAGTGCCCTCATGACGACCGTCAATACCGCATACGAC
>JABZYJ010000317.1 GCA_015265235.1 Selenomonas sp.
ATGCGTCCGGTTTTCCACCTTGTTCGGACAAAAAATCTACGCCAATCTGGCAGACTTCATTTTATCAGCGATTCCTTTACGTCGTATGAAGTTCACCCAAGGAGGGATCACCATGTGGAAGGCAGTCACGGCCATTCTCATTCTCGCACTGATTGCGGCGGGAGCGGTATTCATCCTGCCGACCGTCGTTGAGGAGCACATCGTCGATGCGCTGAAGCAGCAGACGGCGGCGGAGGACGTGCAGATATCCATCACGGACAGTCCGCGTCTCGTTTTCGGCGAGATCGGCGCCGTCGACGGCGTCATGCGGCAGGGGCGCGTCGGCAAGCTCTTCGTGCGTGAGCTGACCGTCAGCGGCACGGGGCTCAAGGTGGATATGATGACCCTCCTGCGCGAGCACAAGGTGGAACTCACCTCCGCCGACAGCGTACAGATGCGCGGCGTCGTCGATGCCGATGCCGTGCGCGAGCTGATCGGCAGCTCCTCGGGCAAGTTCGAGGGCGTCGAGGTGAAGGTGGAGCCCGGCAAGGTGCTCGCAACGGCAGAGACGAAGGCGCTCGGACAGACGTTTGACGTGACCATCGACGGCGCGTTCAGCGTCGCGGACGGCGACCTCTACTACAAGGCACGCCGCATCTCCGCGCGTGGGCTCGGACTGAACGCACTGAGTCTCGACAGCATCCTCCCCGACATTCTTGTCGCGCGTGCCAACAGCCTGCCTCTCGGGCTCGCCTTTGAGAGCGTCGAGGCGCGGGACGGCGTGGTGGTGCTGACGGCCGGAAAGTAAGGCTTCGGTGCGGTAACATCGCAAGCGCCTCGTTGCATTATATCGAAGGATTTATTTTAGATGAAGAAATTTTACTATCATCCGATTCTGCTGGCGGCGATTCTCATCGGTTTTGTCGCGAGCGTTGTGATCGGCTTCCAGCGGCACGCCGTCGAGGTGAACTCGCGCACGGTGGAGCTCGCCATCGACTACGAGGGGCTTTTGGAGCTCGCACAGCGCGAGGGGCTTCCCGCCGATGAGGTGCTCGCTCAGGCAAAGGAGGCGGGCATCACCTCGCTCGCCGTCTATGAGACGACGTTCAAGAAGTTCAACGCGAACGGCAAGGCGGCCGTCCTCTCAGGCGCGGACATCCTCGCGCGCTATCACAGCGGGATGCTCATGGATCCGCGTTGGCGCACGCTGGTGGACGAGGGGAAGATCGTCGGCACGGAGGTCTACGT
>JABZYJ010000318.1 GCA_015265235.1 Selenomonas sp.
TCTGTGGAGGATTTTCCGCCGAAGTGCGGGCAAAAAAGATGCGTCAAGATGGTTGTACCGAATTTATCAGTGATTCCCTAGGCCTATCCGCTACGGATAGGCCTTTTGTTTCTTTGACCTGACTTGACAAAAGAAGAGATATTTTCTACAATGGTATCAAATGATACCATTGTAGGTGGTGGAGTATGTCTGATATCAATCAGCGGATTGAGAGTGAACAGGAAGTTCAAAACTATATCGACAAACTACAGTATGCGCTTTCTCGTGGAGCGAAAATCATATTTCAGATCGATCGCCACGTAGATCAGAAACGAGACGAACGTCATACAAATCGTTTTACGGTATCCGATTTATTTCCAGACGAAAACCCCGTGGATGCACTGAGGAGAGAATTGCAGCTGCTGCATGTGGGGGAATATATACATACGGTAAAAGATCTTCGTTTTCGCCAAAGAAGTGAAATGCGCGTATTTGGCAGAAGATACCATGAATCCAGTGATGTGTATATCAAAATTCGTGTTGAACTTCTCTCGGCGACGGGAAACCATACAGCTTTTGTGATGTCTTTTCACTATGCGGAGATATCGTTTGCAGCAGAAATATTTCCATATAGGAAATAGGGGGGTGTAGTCATGGATACAATTCAGACAGTCAACAGGCTGTGTGAGTGCTGCATGGAAGAACATGCGGTTCAGCACGTCGTGATCCATGAGAATACGCAGTTTAAAGGAGTATCGGTGCCATATGATGCACACTATTACTATTGTGATCGCGCAGATGAACTCTATGCGGATGAGGACATGATCGCGCAGAATGATATTGCTATGAAAAACGAGTACCGCAAAACATGCGGACTGTTGACCGTAGATGAAATCATTGGTATTCGAAAGAAGTACAAAATCAGTCAGAAGGACCTATGTAGACTCTTGGGCTGGGGTGATAAGACCATCACACGTTATGAGGGGCATCAAGTTCAGGATAAGGCACACGATGACATCCTTCGGAAGATCGATCACGATCCAAAATGGTTTTTGGATCTCTTAGAAAATGCGCGGGAGATACTGTCTGAGGATGCATACGGTAAATATCAAAAAAATGCGCGTTCATGTTATGAACAACAACAGGATTTTTATCTAAAGCAGGCAATTCTTTCGCGATATGCGCGCTATATGGATCGTCCAGAGCTGTCCGGCTATCGTGAACTCAATCTGAATATTGTCAAGGAT
>JABZYJ010000319.1 GCA_015265235.1 Selenomonas sp.
GGCCTGTTCTCTCGCAGGGGTTACGAACGGGCGCGCGGCATTCGGCATACGTGATGGTCAGGTGATGACGAAAGAGCAGCTTGTCGCGATCAATCCCGACATCCTCTTCCTGCCGACATACAACGATCACGGGAACTATGATGTGGACAAGTTCCGCAGGGAGTATCTGGGGGATCCCTCTCTGCAGACGATGAAGGCGATTCGGAACCAGGCGTTTGCTGAACCGTTCGAGGGGTATATCTACAACTGCTCGCAGGACTTTGTCTTCGGCGTGCAGGAGATTGCCTACCGCGTCTATGGCGACGCATTTCGGCAGCCTGCGGACGAGCACCTTTCGGCCGTGGATTGAGTACGAGGGGGGACTATGTTGGAGGAAATCATTCGCGTCGAGAAACTCTACGCCGGTTATCATGGCAAGGTGATCCTCGAGGATGTATCCTTCTCCGTGGGGGCGGGGGAGATCATCGGCTTGATCGGACCGAACGGCGCGGGAAAGAGCACGCTGCTCAAGACACTGCGCGGCATCCTGCCGCCGCTCGCCGGGCAGGTGACGCTGATGGGCCTGCCGATTCAACTGCTCTCGCCGCGTGACTTTGCGCAGCGTGCGTCATACCTCCGCCAGGGTGGAGAGATTGCCTTTGACTATACGGCACTGGATGTCGTGCTGGCGGGGCGCTATCCCTACCTTTCGTGGTGGCAGCAGGAAAAGGAAGCGGATCGTGCCATTGCGGCAGCGTGTATGGCCTATACGGGGGTCTCGGAACTGGCAGACAAGCCCCTCCACGCCATGTCGGGCGGACAGCGGCAGCGTGTCCTGCTCGCAAAAGTGCTCGCACAGCAGACACCCGTGCTCTTCCTCGACGAACCGGCGACGGGGCTGGATGTGATCTATCAGGAGGAAATCTTCCGTTTTTGCCGTGAACTGTGCAGCGCAGGAAAGACAGTGCTTCTCGTCGCACATGAGCTGAGCCTGGCGGCGCGGTTCTGCTCGCGCCTCCTTCTCATCGGGGGCGGCGGTCTGCTCGCAGATGGGCGGCCGCAGGACGTACTGACGGACGCGCTCTTGACCCATGCGTACGGTGCGCCTGTGCGGGTCACCGAGAATCCGCTGACGCATCACATGGAGGTCTATACGGAGGCAGATGAAAACCGCACAGAGAAAGAAGCACTCCTCCGCGTGATCCTCGGAACTTCGGGAGAGGGGAGGACGACACAATGAAACAG
>JABZYJ010000031.1 GCA_015265235.1 Selenomonas sp.
GCTTGAGCAAGGACTTGCACAGGGGCGCAGGGAAACGGTTCTCGCTCTCCTACAGGAGAAAATGCCGCTCGATCTCATCGCACGCGTCACCAAGCTCTCTGCGGAGAAGATACAGGACATCGGAAAGCTGAACGGCATTTTGTAATAAGCGAAGCAATGATACATCTTTTTCGATTGGATTGTCCCTACAGATCCCCCACATAGCTTTGACGATGCATCCAGTTCGGGAAAAATCTACGCCAATCTGGCAGGCCTCATTTTATCAGTGCTTCCTTTATCAACGATTCCTAAGAAAGGAGACAATATGAAACTCTCATTACTGTGCAATATTTGTGCGCTCGGCTCGCTCATCTGTCTTGGCGGCTGCGGTGCGCCTGATGCGGCCTCGGCGGAGATGCCGCATGAAATCGTACAGAAGAATGTCGCGATGAGCGGACAGCGGGAGATCTATCTCGCCGGCGGCTGCTTCTGGGGGACGGAACTCTATCTCAGTCTTGTGCCGGGGGTTGTCTCTGCGGAGTGCGGTTATGCAAACGGCATGAGCGCACATCCTTCCTATGCGGAAGTATGCAGCGGCAGTGGGCATGCGGAGGCAGTTCACGTTGTCTATGATCCGCACATCATTTCTCTCGAGCAGCTTCTGACAGCGTTTTATGACTCCATCGATCCGACGACAGTCGATCGGCAGGGCAACGATGTCGGGCGGCAGTACCGCTCGGGTATCTATTATGTGCCGAATACAGATGGCAGCGAGAGTATTGATGCCCGTGTGGTACGAGAGTCCCTTGACGCACTGCAGAAACATATCGGAACGCCTGTTGCGATCGAAATGGGGCCGATCGTGAATTTTTATCGTGCAGAGGACGAGCATCAGGAGTATCTCGAAAATCATCCGAATGGATACTGTCACATCTCTCCTGCGCTCATTGCTGCGATGCGTGAGAAACGTGCGGCGGCAGAGCGTGTAGTGACAGCGGAGACCGTGCGCAGCTACGAAAAGCCTTCGGATGCGGAGCTGAGGGCACGCCTGACAGAAATGCAGTATGCCGTCACGCAGGAAAAGGCGACAGAGCCGCCCTTCCGCAACGCATACGATCACGAGTTCCGCGCGGGCATCTACTGTGATATCACGACGGGCGAGCCGCTCTTTGTCTCCACGGATAAATATGACTCGGGCTGCGGCTGGCCGGCGTTCTCGCGCCCGATCGATGCGGCTCTGATCGCAGAGCACGAGGACCTTTCGCACGGCATGGTGCGCACCGAGGTCACGGCAGCAGCGAGCGGCGCTCATCTCGGGCACGTCTTTCACGACGGTCCTGCTGCAACGGGCGGCCTGCGCTACTGTATCAACAGTGCCTCCCTGCGCTTCATCCCGAAAGAGGATATGGAGCGTGAGGGCTATGGGGACTATCTAGAACTTTTGGATTGAGAAACAGTTGTTCTTTCATTGAGATAATTCAAAGAATATCTCTTTGTCATATTGACAAGCATTTCTTCCAATGGTACGATTAACACGTTTTATGACAATTTTATACGAATTGGATCAGGTATCAGTGAAATTCCAATTATATTGAGATTTCGTGAAGATTTAATAGAGAATCCGGTAAACAGAATAATGATTCTGCCTAAGCCGGAGCGGTCACGCCACTGTAGCAGTGAGCAAACCTGCATGGGGACATTGTCTCCGCCACTGAGGGATTTCCCTCGGGAAGGCGCAGGTGCGCGAGGAACTGGAGCCAGGAGAACTGCCTGATTGACAATCGCCGTTTGACCTGCGAGTGATAGGGATGGGGATTCCAGTGCATCTGCGGATGCAGTGTGATCTTTTGTTGTGTAAAAAACCCCTTCTGTGTATGCAGGAGGGGTCTTTTGATGCGCGTCTTCTCGTTTTGCGTGCAGGTTCATCGATGCAGGATGAAGAAAGGTGATGAAGAATGAAGCATGCAAAGAAACTGCAATACGCATATACCCATGCCTTCTAAGTGGCTGCTCTATGCGCTCCTTGTCGCGGGCTGCCTTCTCCTTCTTGCAGGCTGTGGGAACGGGGCGCGAGCGGGGGGCGGCGGAGAGGTATTCTATCGCGGAACGGATGATACCGGGGCGGAGGTCGTTGTCGCGGAAAGGCCGCATCGGATCGTGTCACTGGGACGGGGGATGGATGAGATTCTCCTTGGGGTCGCTCCGCCGGAGCAGATCGCGGGGCTCACCTCCACGGTGGATGATCCGGGAATATCCTGCATGACGGAAGAGTCACGCGCCGTATCCGTCAAACTCAAGGACAGAAGCCCTGAGCGCGTTGCGGCACTGGATCCCGACCTTGTCCTTGCGATTGACGGCCTACCAAAGGAGCTAGTGGATAGCCTGCGCGATTTGGGGATTCCCGTCTTTGTCTCACGTACGCCGAATAACCTCGAGGACATCTTTGCGCGCATTGAGACGGTTGGACGCCTGATTGGACAGGAGGAAAATGCCGCCGCACGCATCGCCGAAAAACGTGCCCTTCTCGCTGATGTGGAGCGGCGCGTTGGAGACATCCCGGAGGAGGAGCGCCCCATCGTAGTTGCATTTGCGTTCAGCGGTGTGTTTGGACGCAAGGATGGGCTCTTTGATGATATGTGTCGCCGTGCCTCCCTGCGCAATGGTGTGGCGATGGCAGGGCTGACGGCGACGACTGCGGTCTCGATGGAGCAGGTCGTCGCACTTAATCCCGACGTATTCCTTCTGCCGACGTGGAGTACGGAGGGGAAAACAACGGAGGAATTTCGCGAGAAACTCTGCAGCGACCCCTTGTTTATCCATGTGAAGGCCGTGCAGGAAAATCACCTCTATACGGTTCCGGATCGGTATCGTTACAATACTTCACAGAATGCGGCAGATGCTGTCTACGCATTGGCACGCGCGGTCTATCCGGAGCGCTTTGCCGATGAACAGTGAGGGGCTCGGGGCGGTGCCACTGCGCATGCTCGTCATGAGCCTTACCGGAAACTGTAATCTCGCGTGTCGCTACTGCTATGCCACAGCGCAGGACAGGCACACGATGACATGGGAGACGGCGCGGCGTGCCATCGACCTCGCGGCGGCGGGCAAAATGCCCTTTATCCTGCAGTTCTCGGGCGGAGAACCTCTCCTTGCACTACCGCTGCTGCGTCAGATGGCAGACTACGTGCGCCGCAATCGTATCCCGGCACGCATGGATTTGCAGACCAACGGGACATTGCTGACCGAGGAGACGGCGACGTTTCTGCGCAGTGCGCGCATTGGGATTGGCGTCAGCCTTGACGGCAGACCTGCTGTGCACGATGCACTTCGCTGTTATCCTGACGGCAGAGGTACGGCAGCGGATGTTGTCGCAGGGATTCGTCAGCTTGCGCAGTGTGGCATTGAGATCGGCCTGACCACAGTCGTCACAGCGGACAATGTTGCAGAGCTTTCCGGTGTTGTCGAGATGGCGTACTATCTCGGCAATGTGCGCCGTGTGGGCTTTGATCTCCTGCGGCCGCAGGGGCGGGGCTCTGCTGTCCGCAGCGCACGGACCGAGGACATGGCGCAGGCGATGGAAGCGGTTTTTGCACTGAACCGCAGACTCGGGCGAATGACCGGACGCACGATGGCGATCACCCAGATGGAGCAGGCGGCGTGTCTTGCCCGGCGCACAGGCGGCGGATTTTCCCACTGTCATGCGATGAACGGGGCGGGGGTACACGTTGACGCACGCGGGAACATCTACGCCTGTTCCTCCTTTGTCGGCGATGCGCATTTTCTGCTCGGCAATGTGGAATGCGGCATTGATGTGCAGCGCCAGAAAGAGGTGGCGCAGGAGATGCAGAATGCCATGGCGTTCTGCAGGACGTGTGCGGATTTTTCCGCCTGCGGCGGCGCGTGCTATGCACGCAGGGCTGGGCAGGGACCTCCTGCCGTCTCCGATGCCGAATGTGCACTGAAGCGTGCGGCGATGAAGGCGGCAGGAGCCTGAGCAGTGGATTGGAAGGGGAATTCTATGGGAGGCGCAAAGCGTATACCGGCGATCGTGTCAATCGTGCTCCTGCTCTGTGCTGTGCAGCTGCTTACCGCCTGCGGCAGGGCAGAGACGGGACAGACGGTAGCGACGGAGGGGTACTCGGTTACGGATATTACGGGGCGTACCGTGCACTTCGACACGCCACCACAGCGTATTGTCACGCTGTCTTCGACGCTCGATCAGATCGTTCTTTCCGTTGCTCCGCCGGAGCGCATGGCCGCCGTCAACGCGAGCATGAAGGATCCGATCAACTCCAATATGGTTGAGGTTGCGGAGCAGGTTGAGAAAACGATACAGCGGCCCAGCGTGGAGTACATCGTCTCCCTCCATCCGGACATTGTCTTGATAGCGGACTGGCAGTATCTCGAACTCGCCGATCCTCTGCGAGAGTCGGGGCTCAACGTCGTGGTTGGACGGGGACCGCACAATCTGGCGGAGGTGCGGGATCTTGTTCGTCTCACAACGGACGCAATCGGAGAGAGCCGACGCGGCGATATTTTACTGCGCAAAATGGATGAGAAACTTTCCGAGATCACGGAGAAGGTGCAATCCATTCCGGAAAGCGAGCGCAAGAGCGTCGTTTTTCTTTCCCTCATGAGTACGTATGGGGGCATTGGATCCAGTTTTGATGATGCCTGTCACCATGCAGGGGTTATCAATGGTGTTTCGGCCTATGGACTGCGCAACGGACAGGAGGTGACGAAAGAAGTCATCCTTGCCATCAATCCCGATATCCTGTTCCTGCCGGATTATCCGTGGAAGGGGCAGGCGTGGCTGGATAGCTATATCCGCAGTTATACAGAGGACCCGGCACTGCAGCCACTCAAGGCACTGCGCGAGGGGCATCTCGTCACGCCACGTTCATGTTTCCTCTACAACTGCTCGCAGGATTTTGTCTACGGCGTGCAGGAGATCGCCTATCGGGTCTATGGGGATGCTTTTTATCTGCCGAATGATGCGCACATCACGGCAGTTGATGAATAGATGCTGCTTGACGTGTTTCAAAAAGCAGTGTCAACATGACAGCGACGCTTGCCTCGGGCTTTTGTCCAAAGGCAGAGGGCCTGCGTTCACAGCTGATGCGAATGATACTGCGGATGAACATTCCCTATGAAAGGAAGTACGAATGAAGAAGAGGGCAACCTACCCGTTTACTGCAATCGTTGGGCAGGAAGAGATGAAGACGGCACTTCTCCTCAGTATAGTCATGCCCTCTCTCGGCGGTGTGCTCATCAAGGGAGAGAAGGGAACGGCAAAATCCACTGCCGTACGTGCTGCCGCTGCGCTCCTGCCGGATCTGCACGCCGTGCGCGGCTGTGCCTGTCACTGCGATCCCGCACGCCCCGAGCTCTACTGCGATGCCTGTCAAGAGAGGAGCGCAGAGGGGAAACTGCCGCAGGAAGATGTTCCGATGTGCGTAGTGGAGCTGCCCGTCAGTGCGACGGAGGACCGCGTGGTCGGGACACTCGACATGGAGGCGGCGATCCAGCATGGACGCAAGGCGTTCGAGCCCGGCATTCTGGCGGCCGCGAACCGCAATATCCTCTATGTGGATGAGATCAACCTGCTTGAGGACCATTTCGTCGATATCCTGCTCGACTCGGCTGCAATGGGCGTCAACACCGTGGAGCGCGAGGGGATTTCCTATGCGCACCCGGCACGGTTTGTCCTCATTGGTACGATGAATCCGGAGGAGGGGGATATCCGCCCGCAGCTTCTCGATCGCTTTGCGCTCTCGGTGACTGTTGCGGGGGAGCAGGATGCCGAAAGCCGCGTGGAGGTGATCCGTCGTCGGATTGCCTACGAGCGGGATGCAGATGCCTTTGCCGCGACATACGCAGCAGAGCAGGAGCAGCTGCGTACGCAGATTGTCACGGCACGTCGGCGCGTTGCCGCTGTGGCGGTGCCCGATGACATTCTTGGGCTGGCGGCGCAGGTCTCGTTGGCGCTCGGCGTTGATGGGCATCGTGCCGATATTACCCTCATCAAGGCAGGGATTGCGCACGCGGCACTTGCCGGACGAACAGCTGTCACGGCAGAGGATTTGCTACGCGTCAGCCGACTGGTCCTCGCACACCGTATGCGTCGTCGTCCCTTCGAGGAAGAGACGGTCGACTGGAGCGCGGTGGATGCGATCTTAGGAGAATCTGTGTAAATCGCATTTCGGAGGCAAGAGCTTGAATATCCCGCATTATCCACTGACTGCTGTGGTCGGGCAGGAGCACGCGACACGCGCACTTGCGGCTGTATTGGTGAACCCGCGTGCCGGCGCCCTTCTGATCTCCGGTACGAGCGGAACGGCAAAATCCGTCCTTGTCCGTGCGGCAGCACCCTTTACGGTGACGGGACGCATGGCGGAACTGCCGCTCGGTGCGTCGGAGGATATGATCTTCGGCACGATCGACATGGAGGCTGCCCTGCAGCAGGGAGAACGACGCCTGCGGCACGGGCTTCTTCATCGTGCACGCAATACCTTCCTCTATATGGACGAGGTGAATCTCCTGCGCGAGGACATTCTGTCCACGGTTCTGAAATGTGCGGAGGATCGATTCTTTCGCCTTGAGCGAGACGGGCTTTCATTTACCGAAGAAGTTTCCTATACCCCTGTCGGCACGATGGATCCCGCAGAGGGGACGCTCCGCCCCACGCTGCTGGATGCCTTCGGACTTTTTGTGTCGATGGAGGATGTGACTGACCCTGCACAGCGCAGGGAGATCGCCGCACGGGTGCTCGCCTTTGAGCGCGACCCGGCGGCGTTTCGTGCGTCCTATGCCACGCAGGAGGAGGAATTCGCGGCCGCGATTTGCCGTGCACGTGAGCTCCTGCCGCGCGTGGCGGTGCCGTCTGCCATTCTGCACTTTGCGGCCGCCTGCGTCCTACGTGCGCACTGTGTCGGCAACCATGCGGAGATCTATCTCATCGAGGCAGCGCGTGCGCTTGCGGCACTCGCGGGCAGGGCATTCGTTATGCCCATGGATGTGGAGGAGGCGGCGGAGTTTGTACTCGTGCATCGGATGAGCCGCCCGCAGGAGGAACAGCAGCCACCGCCTGACAACACGAATGTGCCGGAGCAGGGCAATAGCGATGTACCGGATGACGCGCAGGATCCGCTTCCGCCGCAGGATGAGGGCGCAGCGGATGAGCGGCAGGAGCCCATGCAGGGCGATGAACAGCAGAACGCCTCGCAGGATGAGATGGATGATGCACCGCCCTCGGAGGAGGATACTTCCAGCGGCGACGCGGAGGATTGCATTGCCGCCCCACTCGAAGGGATCATGGCGCGCCTCTCGCTTCTTTCCATGACGATGCGTGCACAGGGCGGAAAGAGCGGCAAGCGTGACATCCTCCAAACGCATACAGCGGATGGGCGCGGGCTGCGAACGGAGATGCCGCGTGCCGGCCGCCGCCCCGATCTCGCACTCTCTGCGACACTGCGCGCAGCCGCACCCCATCAGCATATCCGCCATGGCAGTCCGGCGGTTGTCATTCGCCCCGAGGATGTGCGCGTCTGGGTACGGGCAAAGCGCACAGCAACGAACATTCTCTTCCTCGTCGATGCCAGCGGCTCGATGGGCGCACGTGAGCGTATGCGCACGGTGAAGGGCGCGATTCTATCCCTCTTGCAGGAGGCGTATCAAAAGCGGGATCGCGTGGGGCTCATTGTCTTTCGGCGCGATCGTGCAGAGACCCTCCTGCCGATGACGCGCAGCGTGGAACTGGCGGAAAAGCAGCTGCGCGCGCTGCCGACGGGCGGACGAACCCCGCTTGCCGAGGGGCTTGCCCATGCCCTGCAGATGCTGCATGAGCTGGAGCGCAGGGGCGGCGGGAAAAATGTTCTCGTGCTGGTCACGGATGGTCGGGCGAACGCCAAAGAGGGGGATGCGGGCGTGCAGCGCGCCTTGCGGGCGGCGGAGGAGGTTGCCGAGACACAGGCGCTCAGTCTTGTCCTTGATACGGAGCGCGCCGTCCCGCGCGTCGGTATTGCGCCGGAGCTCGCCCGCCGCATGGACGCACGATATTACACATTGGAGCAGCTCTCGGCAGAGGGCGTGCTTGAGATTGTCCGCGCATCCCGCAGGCGATAGAATCAGGAGCGGTACGATATGAGGATTGCAGTCTACACCAACATCCTGCGCGTGCATGTGCTCGCACGCCGCTGTGCAGCGTATATGGAAGAGCCGGAGGTACGTGTGTGTGCCGTCGACGGCATGGACCGCTGGGAGGAAATGCGCGCGGCGGCAGATCTCCATCTCTTTCTCTGGATGGGCACAGGGCTGGACAACGATTTTTTGAAGCAGGCATCGCGTGATTTGCAGAAACGTCGGATGCTGCATCTGATTGTCGTGGACAATGCGGAGCATGACAAGGTGACGTATGGCTTCTCGGAGGAGCAGATTCAGCGGACGTGGGCGTATTTTCGCTATGACGGCGAGGCGAATATGTGCAATCTCTTCCGCTGGCTCGGCAGAGAATTCGGAGGGCTTTCCTGCACGGCAGAGCCGCCCACACCGCTCGCATGGAACGGTGTCTATCATCCGGCATGGGCGGGAGATCCCGAGGACATCGCGGGCTATCTCGGCGTGCATTACGTGGAGGGGCGCCCGACGGTCGGCGTGATCTTCTATCGCTCGGAGTGGATTACGGGAGATTTTACCTATCACACGGCACTCATCCGTGCGATTGAGGCGGAGGGGATGAACGCCGTCGCCGTGTTCTCGAACGCCTATCGCGACGCACGCGTGGAATCTCCGACCCTGATGGAAGCAATCGAAAAATATTTTTGCAGGGATGGAGCGCTCTATGTCGATGTTATCATCAGCACGATGAAGTTCTCTCTCAAGGCAGGCGGTACGCGTCCTGAGGATCTCTATGCGCTCGGTGTGCCCGTTCTTGAGGCGTATACCGTGCTCGCGTCAAAGGAGGAGTGGGAGCGCTCTCCGGCGGGGCTCGATCCGATGGAAGTCTCGATGAGCGTCGCCATGCCGGAGTTTGACGGTGTGATCCACGCCGTTCCGATTGCGGCAAAGGTACGCGATGAGGCCGGCGAGGTCAGCTATGCGCCGCTGGATGAACGCATGGAGCGGATGGCACGCAAGGCGCGAAAATGGGCAGCGCTGCGCCATAAGCCGAACGCGGAGAAGAAAGTTGCGATTGTCTTTCACAACTATCCCGCGACGAATGCAAACATCGGCAGCGCGGCGGGACTGGACTCACCCGAGAGTGTCCTCTCTTTGCTGAGGGCAATGGAGCGGGCGGGCTACGTCATGGAGGAGATCCCGGAGAGCAGCAAGGCGTTCATGAAGCTGCTGACGGATCATGCGACCAATGACCGCCGCTTTATGACGACGGAGCAGGCAAAGTCTGCCGATGGACAGCTGACAGCAGCACAGTACGGCGCCTTTTTCACGGAGCTGCCGGAACAGGTGCGCACACAGCTCGAGCGAGACTGGGGCGATGCGCCCGGTGATGTGTTCAATTACGATGGAACACTGCTCATCCCGGGCACGCTGAACGGGAATATCTTCATCACGGTGCAGCCCCCACGCGGCTTTGGTGAGGATCCCGGCAAGCTGCTCCACTCGCCGGACGCCGCTCCCACACACCACTACATCGGCTACTATCACTGGCTCCGCGATATCTGGCAGGCGGATGCGGTCATTCACGTCGGGACGCACGGCTCCCTCGAGTGGCTGCCGGGCAAGAGCACGGCGCTCTCGAACCGCTGCTGGCCGGATGTGTCGCTGGGCGACCTGCCGGATATCTATCCCTACTGGATCACGATTGTCGGGGAGGGGATTCAGGCGAAGCGGCGCGGTGCGGCGTGCCTCATCAGTCATCTCTCGCCGCCGATGGAGCTTGCGGGGGAGTTTGAGGAGATCGGAGAACTGGAACAGGCGCTCGATGAGTACGTCCATTTTCGCGCAGCACAGCCGGACAATATCGAGGCGGCACAGGAGCTTGTCCGTGAGAAAGCTGCCGCCTGCCACTTCGAGGGAGAAATCGACGAAGGCGATTCTTTTGACGACTATGCCGATGCCCTCCACAACTATGTGACCGACCTCAAGAATATGCAGATTCGCACGGGGCTGCACATCCTCGGACGTGCGCCTGCGGGCGAGGCGCTGATCGATTTCCTGTGTGCGCTCGTGCGCATGGAGCATGGCGGGGAGAAATCCCTTGTCCGTCTTGTGGCCGAGCAGTCGGGGTACGACTATGAGGAGCTGCTCACACACAGTGAGCGCATGACGGCGGATGGCATGACCTATGGGCGAAAGCTGGACGCTGTCGAGACAGATATGCGTGCGCTTATCTCTTTCCTTGCGGCGCATGACTATGCACCGGAGGCCGTCGCGCGGGCGATGGAGCTGCCCGTGATAGCCGGCTCCTCGGAGGAGATGCACGCCGCCTTTGCCCATGCGCTGCATGAGGTCGTGGAGGATATGGTGCCGCGCCTGCGCCGTACGGAGGGGGAGATCACGGAGACGCTGCGTGCGCTCACGGGGCGTTACATCGAGCCGAGCCCTGCGGGCGCACCGACGACAAACGGCGTCGATGTACTGCCGACGGGGCGCAATTTCTACGGGCTCGATCCGCGCTGTATGCCGACGCCCGCTGCATGGGAGTATGGCAAACAGCTGGGGGATGCGCTCATCGAGCAGTATATCAGCGATGAGGGGCGCTATCCCGAGGCGGTCGGCATCGTCTTCTGGGCGGGCTCGAACATGCGCAGTCATGGACAGTGTATCGCGGAGCTCTTCTACCTCATGGGCGTGCGCCCTGTCTGGCGGCGTCCGTCGCAGCGTGTCTGCGGGCTTGAGATCATCCCCCTCGCAGAGCTCCAGCGACCGCGCATCGACGTGACGGCACGCATCAGCGGGCTGTTCCGTGATGCAGTGCCGAACGCCATACGCTGGGTGGATCAGGCGGTGCGCATGGTGCGCGATCTCGACGAAAGCGATGAGGAGAACTATGTACGCAAGCATGTCCTCTCCGATACGGCATGGCTTAAGGAGCAGGGCGAGACGCAGGAGAGTGCGTGGGAACGCGCCTCCGTACGCATCTTTGGCGACCCGCCGGGGGTATATGGTGCAGGTGTCGCCGACCTACTCGAGTCAAAGGCATGGGAGACTCTCGACGATCTCGCCGCGGTCTATACGCGGTTCTCGGGAACGGCATACGGCGGCGACGGAATGGCACGCGCGTATGATCCTGAGGTCTTTCAGCGCCGCATGGCGGGGCTGGATGTCACGGTAAAAAATGAGGATACGCGTGAGACGCACATGTTCAGCTCGGATGACTACAACGCCTACCACGGCGGTATGATTGCGACTGTGCGGGCGCTGACGGGCAAGGCACCGCGCTCCTATACGGGCGATTCGAGCGACCGGCAGCGCATTGTCCTGCGCAGCGTTGCGGAGGAGGCGGCGCGCCTGTTCCGTGGGGAGGCGATGAATCCGAAGTTCATCGAGGGGATGAAAAAGCACGGCTACAAGGGAGCCTCCGATCTCGCCAACTATCTGGCGCACAGCTACCAGTGGGATGCGACGAGTGCCGTGATGAAAGACTGGATGTACGAGGGCTACGCGCGCAAATATGTCCTCGATGCGGGGATGCAGGAGTGGATGCAGGAGGTCAATCCGTGGGCGCTCCACCGCATGGCAGAGACCTTGCTTGAGGCACAGCAGCGCGGCCTGTGGAACGCCTCACAGGAAACGCTGGACGAGTTGCGCAGCCTCTATCTCTCCATTGAGGGGGATTTGGAGGAACGGGCGGAGGGCAGTATATGAGTAAGAATAGGTGAGCTTATGAAAAAAATTGCGTTCTATGGCAAGGGTGGCATCGGCAAATCCACGACAGCCGCGAATGTGTCTGCGGCATTTGCCCAGATGGGGCGGCGTGTCTGCCAGATTGGCTGCGATCCGAAAAACGACTCGACCCGTCTGCTGCTCGGGCGTATTGCCCCGTCCACGATCCTCGATCTCGAGCGTGAGAAGAAGGGCGCGGCACTCACGCTTGACGACATCGTGCACGAGGGTGCCGGCGGCGTGCGCTGTATCGAGGCGGGCGGTCCCGATCCGGGGGTCGGCTGTGCCGGGCGCGGGATCATCGTGGCACTTGAGCGCCTGAAGGCACTTCATGCCTTTGACGATTTGGATGTCGTACTCTACGATGTCCTCGGCGATGTGGTCTGCGGCGGATTTGCCGTCCCCATTCGCGAGGGGTACGCCGAGGAGATCTACATCGTCTCCTCGGGCGAGCTCATGTCGCTGTATGCAGCGAACAATATTGCAAAGGGCGTGTGCCGCTTTGCTGCGCGCGGTGCAGTAAAGCTTGGCGGCATCATCGGCAACGGGCGCGACGTGCACAACGAGCGCGAACTCCTTGCGGCGTTTGCCGCGCGTATCGGGACGCAGCTCATCACCTATATCCCGCGTTCGCGCGCCGTGCACGAGGCGGAGATCCATCGGCAGACGCTCATTGCCTACGCACCGGAGTCAGAGCAGGCGCAGTACTACAAGGAACTCGCGCACGCGATTGATACGAATGAAATGCTGACCGTGCCGACGCCGATGGCGTTCGAGGAGCTCGAGGAACTGGTGGAGAGCTATGGGGATTGAGGTCAAACGCGTCGGAGTGCGCCGCACGAACTGCAGCTGCAGCATGCCTGGTGTCTGGCGTGCGCTCTCCTTCGTGCGTGGTGCGCTCGTCGTCTTTCACAGTCCGCGCCCATGCGCCCACATCGCGCACGGGATGGACGTGAGCAGCTTTCATCGGCTGACGGCGGCGGGCACATCGGTGCGGCTCTCTCCTGTGCCGCTACTGACGAGTGGGCTTAGCGAGAACGAGGCGGTCTTTGGCGGCGAGGAGCGTCTGCGGGAGTGCATTCGCTTTGCCGCGCAGAAATATCATCCGCAGGCGGTGTTTATTGCAAACTCCTGCGTCAGCGGTGTGATCGGCGACGATACACAGGCGATCGCGGCAGAGATGGAGGAGGAACTGGGGCTCCCGGTCACGGCAGTCTCGGCACACGGCTTTCTCGATGGAGAGTACTATGCAGGCTATCTCGATGCTGCACGGGCACTCGTGGATCGTTTTATGCAGCCCGCCGAACGCAAGGAAGGAACCGTGGTGCTCCTCGGCGACTGCGGGGGGATGCACGGCGAATATGTCAAGGAACTGCGGCGGCTGCTCTCCCTGCTCGGCCTGCGCGTGACGGGACAGTTCCCATCCTATCTCGCGCTCGATGAGCTGCAGGCGGTGCCGGAGGCGGAGCTCGTCATCCTGCTCGGCCGCCGCATGGACGACGAGAAGCAGGCGCAGCTGGCAGCACTCGCCGCGCATATCAGAGAGCGTCTTGGCACACCCTATCTTGCTGATGTCTACGCAGTGGGGGCGGAGGAGACGGCGCGGTGGCTGCGGCGTGTCGGTCAGATCTGTCATTGCGAGGAGGCGGCGGAACGCGCCATTACGGCGGAGGAGGCTTCCTTTTCCGCTGCCGTGGAAAAGGCACGCAATGATCTTGCGGGACGCAGATGTGCCCTTGCCATCGGCCGTGACCTCACATGGTTCCAGCCGGAGATCGTTTTGCGGCTCTTGGACAAGGCGGGGATTGAACTGGACGGCATCGTCCTGCTGGACTGCTTCATGCCCGAGCGGCGTGCGGTGATGGAAGAGGAACTGCAGCGCCGCACCGATGTCCCCATTCATCATGAGGGGGATGTTGCGGCAGAGGAGCTGCTGCACCGTGTGGATTTTGTCCTCACGACACATGAACTCGTCGATACGAAGCTGCGCCAGCTCTTCCTTGCGCTGCTGCCGTCGGTCGGCTGGTCGATGGAGCGCCGCCTGCTGGATGATATGCGGCGGATTCTGCATCGGCACGAGAGCAGGGGAGGGCTGATCTATGGATGATCGTGAAAAATCCTTCGACGATGTCTGTATGTGTACGGATACCTGTGCACTGGCAGGAGCAGCGGCATTTTTTGCAGGGATCAAGGATGCGGTGATCGTCGTCAACGGTCCTCTCTGGTGCCATTTCTTTGCCATGCGCCACATTGAGCACAGTCAGGCGACGATCTCCCATCGTATGCTCTGTACGCAGCTTGACAATGATGCGATTGTCTTTGGTGCGGAGGAGTATCTGCGCGAGGCCCTTGCTCCCTATGTGGAGCAGCCGCCCGCACTGCTTGCGATTATCAGCAGCTGTGCGGCAGGGCTCATCGGCGACGATGTTGAGGCGATTGCACGCGGAGCGGGGATCACCTGTCCAATCGTCGCACTCGATACGAGCGGCCTTACCGGCAGCTTTGCCGACGGCTGGGACAAGGCAGCGTGCACCGCACTGCCGCTGCTTCTGGCAGGGCGACAGGAGACACAGGCGCATACGGTCAATTTGATCGGCATGACGAGTACCTACTGCAATGGCAGCAACGATGTATGCGAACTCGTGCGCTTGCTTGAGATGGCGGGTTATCATGTGAATGCCGTCCTCGGCAGCAATCTGTCTGCTGCGGGAATGGGCACACTGGCGCGTGCGGCACTGAATATTGTCGTGCATGATGAGCTCGGACTGGGAAGTGCCCGCCTGCTCGATGAACTCTGCGGTACACCCTATCTCGCAATGCTGCCGCCGTATGGGCGTGCAGGGACGCAGCTCTGGCTGCAGGAGATCGCCCGTGTGCTGCCGCCCCTGCGCGGGGATGCGGCAGAGGCTGAGATTGCGCGCGTAATGCGCGAGGATTTTCTGCGCATCAACGAGTGCAAGAGCCTCTGGGGGGAGCTCTGCTATGAAACGGTGTTGATCCGTGCTCCGCGCTCCGTTGCTTGGGGACTTGCGCAGGCACTTCGGACGGAGTGGGCAGATGTCTGCCATCTCGCGGTTGCAGCAGATGCGGCAGGGGCACGGGAGGCCCTGTCCATCGCGGATGAGATACTGGGCGAGACGGATGCCGTACGGATACGGGAACTCTTGGCGGAGCTGGAAAACGGGCTGCTGCTCGGGAGCAGCAACGAGTCTGCCCATATTGATCCGAGGGGGACGCAGTATCTCCCTGTGGCCTATCCCCTGCAGGATGCGCTGTACTTGTCGGAGAGCCCGTTCATGGGACTGCGCGGCGCACGTCATATCGAGGAATTGCTGTGGAACGGAAATATTTTGCAGCGCAAGCAAATGATTCGATAAAAATAACATAAAGAACAACCAAAACGATAGAAAATTATGCTATAATTCATGTTTGTGTCTGAAGGGAAGGAGACTATCTTGTCGAGAAAATACATGGCAGTCCTCCTCTGCGTGCTGAGTCTTCTGCTCGCGGCGTGCAGTCCGTCGGGAACCCGTTCGTCGGAGCCTGTCGCGTATCAGGTGACAGATATTGAGGGAACGGTCACAGCGTTTTCCGCGCCGCCCAAACGCATCGTCACACTGTCGATGAGTACGGATGAGGTGATGCTGGGACTGGTCGAGCCGGAGCGCATGGCGGCGGTGAATGGACTCCTTGACGATCCTGTGAGCTCCAATGTGACAGAGCTCGTAAAAGCGATTCCACACCGTATTGGAAATCCAACGCTGGAGGAGATCATGGCACTGCAGCCCGATCTCGTCGTTGTTCCGGACTGGGGCGATCTCTCCATCGTGCCATCTCTGCGTGAGGCGGGACTGAAGGTGGT
>JABZYJ010000320.1:0-258 GCA_015265235.1 Selenomonas sp.
CGGTGCAGCCGGTTCTTGTTTTTGCGGAGGATATCGTCGCTGATCCTTCCGCCCCCGATGCCCAGCGCCCCGTCGTCACCGAGGCGGGCAGCAGCGGCGTTCCCCTCGTTCAGATCACGGCGCCCTCCGGTGAGGTCTCCCTCAACCGCTACGACGCCTTCAGCGTCCCGGAACGCGGCGCCATCCTCAACAACGCCTTCCTCTTCGCCAATACACAGCTCGCCGGATACATCGAGGGCACTCCAAACCTCATCGGCG
>JABZYJ010000320.1:268-1185 GCA_015265235.1 Selenomonas sp.
GCATCATCGTCAACGAGGTAACAAGCAAAAATCCCTCCGAACTCCGCGGCTTCCTCGAAGTCGCCGGAGCCAAAGCCAGCGTCGTCATTGCGAATCCGAACGGAATCCTCGCAGACGGCGCTGGTTTTTTAAATACCTCCCGTGCCATCCTTGCCACAGGACGCAGTCAGACCGATGCTGCAGGAAACTTCACCGGCATACGTGTCGATGACGGCAGTGCCCTCATCACTGGGAAGGGACTTGACGCGCGCGGCGCAAATGCCGCTGAGATCTATGCGCGTGCCATTGAGGTCAACGCAGGCCTTTGGGCAAACCATGCAAAGATCGTCGCAGGAATAAACGACGTCGGCAGAGATGGTTCTGTAACGTCCATTACTTCCTCAGACAGTGCGCTTCGCTCTGCCCCCTCCTATGCCATCGACCTTGCAGACATCGGCGGCATGTATGCAAGCCGTGTCGAACTCGTCGGCACCGAGAAGGGACTCGGCGTCAACCTCGGGGGAACGGTCAGCGCCACGCGCGCCGTCTCCCTCGATGTAAACGGCAACCTCAGAACCTCCGGCAGCCTCTACAGCGACGGAAGTGCCTCCGTCCGCGCCGAGGACATCGAAAGCCACGGCCTCATCTACGGCGGCAAAGACACCTCCGTCACAGCGGCAGCACTCACGAACAGCGCAGACGGCAGAATCTACGGCGACACGATCCGCATCCAGGCAAAGACCATCACCAACGAAACCGATGCAGCCCTTGAGGAGCGCCTTGCAAAAGAAATGAAAGTCCTCAAGGAAAGAGAAGCTGTGGTCGAAGAAGCACACCAGAGCATCCTAATGCACGAGCCAGCCAGAAGAAAGTTTGGAGGGAGAAACCTCCATTCCATTGTTGACCGCTACAACGAAGAGATCGGTGCAGCACAGGGA
>JABZYJ010000321.1 GCA_015265235.1 Selenomonas sp.
CTCCTATGGGGAAAAACTTGCCATAAAAAGAGCAAGAATTGTTGCGGGGGCGATTAATAAAATAGGTCGCTTGTTAGAGATCATTGCGCCCTATGTGGATGATCACTTCTTGTTGGTGTACTGCGGAGCGACGCATGTTCCATCACTGACGGCCGACCGAACGGATACGGACGAGGGGGAGATGAAACAGATTGAGGCGGTTACGAGGCTCCTAGGGAATCAGCTCGGCATGAAAGTCTCCAAGTTTACCGCCGAGGAGACGGTGGAAGAGCGCAATGCAATCAAACAACACTTCAAAAAAGGGGATGATTTGCAGGCCATCGTAGCGATCAAGTGCTTGGACGAAGGGGTGAACATACCGGGCATAAAGACAGCGTTTATCCTTGCGAGCACGACAAATCCGAAAGAGTATATCCAGCGGAGAGGGCGTGTCTTAAGGAGGGCACCCGGAAAGGAGTTCGCTGAGATCTATGATTTCGTCACCCTGCCGCGTCCCTTAGACACTGTTTCCGGGCTTACCGAAGAACAAATGCGGCGAGACCTCTCTCTTGTGAAGAATGAGCTCTCACGTATCCATGAGTTTGGGCGGCTTGCCGTGAACGCGATGGAAGCATCACAGCTGATGTGGGAGATCTGTGATTGTTATCATTTGCCGTATCCTGATGAAATGTGTGAGGAGGAATTGTAAATGTCGGAAATTGTAATAGATGAGCGGGTAATTCAACGGCTAAAAAATAAAATTGTTCTTGCTGAGAACCAAAATCTTCGTACGAAAAACAAGAGCGATGCAGAGATGGTCAAGATGATCAAAAAATGGATCGAGGAGGAAGTACGATGCTGCTCAAATCAATAAAACTGGAAAACTTTCGTCAGTTTGCTGATGGGCAAATCGACTTTTCTACGGATCCGGCACAGAACGTCACCTTGATTATCGGTGAAAATGGGACCGGTAAGACAACGTTTGCACAGGCATTCTTTTGGTGCCTTTACGGGGAGACCACCTTCACCGATAAAAATCTTCTCAATCGGAATGTAAGTGAGAGCATGACACCGGATCAAACAGAAACGGTGAAGGTCGTCTTGACATTGACGCATGGAAGTGCAGACTATCAGATCATTCGCACACAGGAGTATAAAAAGTCCTACAGCAATAAAGTGCAGGGGGCAAATACAGTACTC
>JABZYJ010000322.1 GCA_015265235.1 Selenomonas sp.
GCTTTATCGACGGGCTGAAGGCACGCGGATACGAGGAGGGGAAGAACCTCACAATCGACCGCCAGAATGCGCAGGCTGATCAGTCAAACCTCCAGAACATTGCCCAGCGCTTTGTCAGCGACAAGGTAGATCTGATCTGTGCGATTGCAACGCCTGCAGCGCAGTCTGTAGCAAATGCAACGAAGGATATTCCCATCGTCGGTACGGCGATCACGGACTATGTGAGTGCGAAACTCGCGCAGACCAATGAGAAGCCGGGGGCAAATATCACGGGGACGAGCGATTTGAACCCGATCAAAGAACAAATCGACCTGCTCATCAAACTCTATCCGAACGCAAAGACCATTGGGACGATCTATTCCTCCAGCGAGGTCAACTCGGAGATTCAGATCAAAGCGATGACGGAATACGCCGCGTCGAAGGGCCTCACGGTGCGCGCTGCGACAGTCTCAACCGTCAATGATATTCAGCAGGCGGCACAGAGCCTTGTCGGTGAAGTGGATGTATTCTATGAGCCGACCGACAATGTCATCTCCTCCTCGATTCCGACGCTTGTGGGCGTGACAGATGCAGCGGGGAAAGCCGTTATCTGCGCAGAGCCGTTTATGGTAACGGGCGGCTGCCTCGCAACCTACGGCATCGACTACTATAAACTCGGTGTCCAGACGGGCGATATGGCAGCAGATATTCTCGAAGGCAAGAAGAAGCCGGCTGATATGCCGATCGAGACAGCACGCGATCTGACACTCGTCATCAGCAAGGGAAATGCGGCAAAGCTGGGACTTACCATTCCGGAGGATGTACTCAAGGATGCAACTCTGGTGGAGTAATGATTGAACTAGAAAAGGTGTGGATTCGATGCGTATGAAAAAAATCGCAAAATGCGTCGCCCTTGGCATTGCTGCCCTTGGAATTCTGGCGTCAGCAGGCTGCGGCGAACAGGCGGATAAAGGTGAAAAAACATATAAAGTAGGTATTGTTCAGCTTGTCGAGCACAGCTCGCTCGACGATGCGAATCGTGGATTTGTGGACGGACTCAAGGCGCGCGGCTATGAGGAGGGGAAGAATCTTACGATTGATCGCCAGAATGCACAGGCAGATCAGTCGAATCTCCAGAATATTGTCCAGCGCTTTATCAGCGATAAGGTGGATCTCATTTGTGCGATTGCAACG
>JABZYJ010000323.1 GCA_015265235.1 Selenomonas sp.
GGCCCTGACAATGCCGGTGAACCCCTGTGGAGCAACAAGCCCTGGGAAGGGTGGGATCTCGATATAGTCCCCATAGGATTCCAAACGTACTTCACGCTGCCCGTTCACCTCTACAATCTTAGGGGATCCCTGCAGCAGCGCATAATGCCCGTTCCCGGATTTATCCAGTACGCGGGGAATGATGCGGATACTTCCCTCGATGCAGATCTCCTCAGGCAGCTGATCGGCGATGCTGATCTGATAGCTGCCCCCCCGGCGAAAGGCATGACAAAAATGGAGCAGCCGCCGCTCGTGTGCACGGAAGAAACAACTCTGCGTGGCTGCAATACGCTGATCGATGTAGAGAGGCACCGTCGTATAGATCTCTCGATCGAGATTGTTGACGGCCTCAATCGCTGCATAGATACAGTCCGCCTTGTCCCCCTGCAGCGGAACAATTCGCATATGAGAAAAAGAGAGTTCTTTCGGTTCAAAGACGAAAATCTCTTCCTCAGCATCACCGCACGCGATGCGATGCGCCCCTGGTGTACGTGCCTGATACACAGCGGACACATTTCGTTGCTCTCCGGGGGCCAGCAGGACGATCCGACTCTGCCACGGCTCGCCAAAAAGATTCAGCTTTTTTTTGCATCCATTATCCGAGAGTTCCATGACAACGGCTGCAAGCACCGTCCCAGTATTTGATGCGTCTGCCCGGATCTCAACATGACCATCGTTATCGAGGCGGCGCAGATGAATATTTTCAAAGACGAGCTGTGGCTCGCCATGCTCGAGATGAACTGTATCGACGAGCGTACGCGAGCCGTCGGAGCGAAAGCCGAAGAATCGACAGTCCAGTGCATCCGCCGAAATATCCAAAATGCCGTAGTTGTTCCTGCCCATGGCAATGACCTCGGGGAACTCCTCCAGCAGGCGGCACTCCGGCACCCCCTCATCGTATCCCTCGGCGGGATCCTGCAGACTGCCCTGCATAACGTAGACGGTTCGCGCACCGATGTCCGGATTGACCGATACCGCCTTGACATAACGATGGAGATGTCCGCCGAGAAAAAGATCTACACCGCATCGTTCAGCAATGGGGACAATATGACGGTTGTTGAACACATCCGTGTAGGGATGGTGCATCACGAGAATCCGCCACCGCGCTTGCTGCGACGGAGCACTCATCAG
>JABZYJ010000324.1 GCA_015265235.1 Selenomonas sp.
TTTTCGCAAAGAATATTGCACAGTTCTATCCGAACTGTCGCGTTCGTTTTCTGCGCTATGACGGGACGTATGCAGGTGTTGGGACAAAGATCAACATTACGCGTGATAAAAGCATTGAGCTTCCTTTGCTGCGTATTATTGAAGAGACAAAGAGTTTTATTGCAACTCAGCTTCGTGAGTTTATGATGTTTGATGTGTCCAGCGGCAAGTTTCAAAGTGTTCCGGAGTACCCCGAATTTGCATGGCTGGAAGGAATTGTGAATGCAGTTACACATCGGGAATATGCAATGAGCGGCAGTTTCATTAAGGTTACGATGTATGATGATCGATTGGAGATTGAGAGTCCCGGCAGATTGCCCAATATTGTTACGATCGAGAACATCAAGGAGACACGCTACTCCCGTAATCCGCGTATCTCTCGTGTGTTGACTGAGTTTGGATGGGTGAGGGAACTCAATGAAGGAGTCAATCGAATCTATCAAGAGATGGCCGACTTTTTTCTCGATGAGCCTGTCTATACGGAGTCGAATGAGAATGTCCGCCTGGTTTTCACAAATAATATTTTGATGCGGCGACGGCGGCAGGAGCTGCACACCATCGATCATGTTGGAGCACCTGCATGGGACGGATTAGATCATATACAACAGCAATTGCTCACCTATATTATCAATCATGGACCCGCAAGGCGTTCGGAGCTTTCTGCATATACGAAACGTTCATCAGGTACGATTCTGAAAAGGCTCACACCCTGATCGATATGGAGTTAGTGAAAGCAAATGGAGGGAAATATGATCCCAATCGTACCTATGAGGCAATTCTTCCGAAAGGCAATTTGTAAGGTAAAATGGAAAATGTGAGGTAAAAAGTCCATTTTGTAAGGTTTGATGGAAAAACGCTGCTTTAGACGCAGATCGAACAGCCGCCAATGCTTGTAAATACTGGTTTTTTAGTGATTTTTGTGATTGTAAGGTTCGCGGGCGGTTTTGTAAGGTTCGCCTATCTACCATATAGAAAGAAACGAGGGACATCATGTACTACAATCTCATCGCGAGTGCGGAGGAGAGTACGGTACTCGCACAGTATGTGCGGGAGGAGCGTGCGCCGTACGGCTCGTATCAGTCGGAGGAGGCGCTGGAGCGGGCGCTATGAGCG
>JABZYJ010000325.1 GCA_015265235.1 Selenomonas sp.
GAGGGACCCTTGACCGGCTCGCTGACGCTGACGGAGGATGAATACTGGGGCGAGCAGCTGCCAAAGCTCGCGGGTCATATCGATATTGACCGTGCCCTTATCTCCATTCCGTCGATTCCCGAGACGGACGACGAGCTGCCGAACATCATTCTGGATGTCGATTTGAACGTTGGCCGTCATGTGCGCTTTTTCAGCTCGAATCTCTACGATATGCACCCGTCCGGGCATGTGCACTTCGGAGGAACAACGCGGCACCCGAGGACGACGGGACAGATCGCTGTGCGGCGCGGTGACACGGTCAGCTATCTGCGGACCGTGTTCAAGATCCGCGAGGGGACGGCGACATTCAACCAGATGGAGTCGTTTCTGCCGGAGATCAGCTTCTACGCGGAAGCGCGCCTCACGAATACGCGCGTATTCCTGTCCCTGCAGGGGCCGCTCGATCACATGAAGCTCGGACTGACCTCATCACCTGAGATGTCGGAGGAGGAGATCATCCGCATGCTGACGCTGCGCAGCACCTACCGGAATGGAGAGAGCAGCGTGACAGCGGCGGATATCCTGTCCATCGGGCTTCAGATGAGCATCCTCTCTGAGGTGGAGGATTCCGTGAAGAATTTCCTGCATCTTGACGTGCTGCGTCTCTCGAGCGGGAGCGGGGCGCTCTTCGAGACGAAGAACGATGAGGAGATTCGAAAAAATGAGAACGAGTACAATGTCGAGGTGGGCAAGTATATCGGTGACCGTGTGCTCCTGCGGTATGTGCAGGGGCTCGGCGGCGCGTCGGACAAGCACCGTTACGGCATTCAGTATGATTTCAGCGATAAATTCGGCATCTCGTATGACCGCGAGGGCTCTGATCAGCTGATCGGCGTCGAGGCGCGCATACGGTTCTAGCAGGTGTTCTTGATGAAAATGAGGAGGTGAGCCTGTGTTTTCGGAGTACATGACAAAACTTTCCGCTGTACGGAAACTCATGCCGGAGGAAGAGCGTGCGCTTTGGCGCGCTTATAAGGAGGAGGGCGACGAGTCCGCGCGCCGGCGCATCATCGAGGCATATCAGCCGCTGGTATTCCGTGAAGTTATGCCTTACCGTACAATGCCCGCCGTGATGGATGCCGTGCAGGAGGGGACGATCGGGCTCATCGAGGC
>JABZYJ010000326.1 GCA_015265235.1 Selenomonas sp.
TCAATGGACCGAACGCATGGGACGGCTACCTCGCCGCCATCACGGCGGATGCCCTCGTCCGCGCACAGAAGAGCGGCGCCATCGAGGAGATCAAGCCCGCACAGGAAAAACCTGCTTTCTACAACTAAGGAATCACTGCAACGAAATACAACACACAAAACAGCACGGCAGAAACGCACTCTGCCGTGCTGTTTTGTGTATTTGTCAAAAAAGATCTGCGCAATCTCGTTTGAATTGTCCTATGAGAAGAAGTCTAAGCAGCCAGTGCCTCCATCCGTTCTGAGGCACTGTCCAAAAGGACCATACAGTTCCTTACCCGCTTTCACAGCCTGAGACTTGTCGCGGGTACCATCGGCGGGAACTTCCTCGATGACAACTCGGTCGCGGAGGACATGATGAAGACCATCGACGAGATGACACCTGTCCTGAGGGAGTTCCCGACGGCAAAGCACATCGTCCTGCTCCCATCAATATATACCGACCTCGAAACGGGCGAAATCGCAATTCATCACCATCAGCCGTCAGTACGGCAGCGGAGGCCGAGAACTCTCTCGCATCCTCGCGGACAAGATAGGCGTCAAGCGCTACGATCGTAAAGCCGTTGCCATGGCAGCGGAACAGGTCGGTGCCGGCGATCCACTCACGGTATAGCCAAGCGAGCAGATTCAGCACCGTTATCTCAGCGCATCTTCTTCGCATAGCGAATCGACTGCTCAGGCCGGCTGTGCATCCGGCCTTCCTTCATATTTGGAAAATCTACGCCAATCCATCAGACGTCGTTTTTTCAACGATTCCCTTACCGTCCAATGCCAAGCGGAGAGAAGATCGCATAGGCGGTGAAGATGCCGAGGACAACGACGGCCGCAACGTACTTGCGATACTTCCACGGCGTAAGATCGACCTTGTTCGCATTCGGCGTGAACGAATAGCCGCCCGCCAGCGGTGCGAACTTTGTCGATCCCCACATGACGAGGATGTCGAGGAAAAAGAGTACGCTGTGGATGTAGAGGAAGTTCAGATCGCCGAAGAGGAACTTCGCAATGACGTAGACGACAATGTGGAAGGTAAAGCAGACCTTTGCCCCCACCGCCGAGACATTCTTATTGAAGAACCCAAAGAGAATGATGACGATAAGCGGGATATTGT
>JABZYJ010000327.1 GCA_015265235.1 Selenomonas sp.
CGTGGCTGAATTTATCAGTGCTTCCCTTACTTCACGACATCCCCATGCCAGTTGTTGATGCCGCCCATCTCCACAATATGCGTATAGCCCATGTTCGCGAGCTTCTGCGCCGCCTGCTGACTGCGTGCCCCGCTGCGGCAGTAGACAAAGATCATCTGATCCTTGTCAGGCAGCTCCTTTGGCGGTGCCGTAGTAATGGATTCGTTCGGCACATTGATGGCATGCGGGATATGTCCACCTGCATATTCCCCCGCCGTCCGCACATCCAAAATAATATAGTTCGTATTCTCCGCCATCATCCGCTGCGCCTCATCGGACGCGACGCGCTGGAATGCCGCCATCGCCTCTTCCTTTCCCTCTGTTACCGCTGACGACTGTGCTCCGCCGCAGCCAGAGACAGAAAGCATCAGCATAACGACGAACATCAATACCATCCATATTCTCATCGTATCACTCCTTAAAGCAGATTTATTCTCCTATTGTAACAATTATCCTGATTTTTTGCAAATGGTATACGAAAAAACGACACATCATGATGATGCAGGCGCTGTTCGAGAGCGGTAGGTAATCACCGATAAATTTAGCTTGTTTTTCAGTACCAAATACAGTACCATAGATGCAGGGTGATGAAGGTGAGTAAATGGGAAAAACTTCTTGCGAGGATTCAGCATAACCCAAAGAGCGTGCGTTTTGACGAAGCGGCAAAGATACTGGAACACATGGGGTATCACCGCAGTCAGCCAAAGCGCGGCTCCAGCCATTGGACGTTTCGGAAACCTGGAACTGCGCCGATCACGATTCCAAAACACGAGCCCTACGTTAAGGAAGTTTACATCAGAATCATCATGGATGTTCTCAATAAGGAAGAAGGCTGATATGATGAAAAAGGATATTGCATACTACATGGGATTGCCATATCGAGAAATTATTGAAGCTGACCCACACGGTGGGTTCGTTGGGCATATCGCCGAACTTCCCGGCTGCATAACACAGGCAGAAACGAAACGCGATCTGCTCGATCAACTGGACGATGCAAAGCTCTCATGGATCGAGGCAGCGCTAGAGGACGGTGTCCCCATTCCCGAACCCCTACAGGAAGAAGACTTCAGTGGTCGTTTTAACCTGCGTCTGCCAAAGAG
>JABZYJ010000328.1 GCA_015265235.1 Selenomonas sp.
TCGCTCAACTCTTCGAGCGGCGTGTCCATAAAGATGGAACGATCATCTGTGGGACTGAGACGATAGCCTGCAATGATCTTGTTGGTAAGTTCTGCCACACGACTTTTTCGCATAAAAAAATCCCTGCCTCGCAATAGATTATATTTATATCGTCTATTATAAGGCAGAACTCTCTTTACGTCAACTAAATATTTATTTTATGGTTTACTTTTATATTTCTGCGAACAGATCCTTTAGGGCGCGGGCCACAGGATCTCTGTGCACGCAGATTTCATCGGCAAAGTCAGCCAAATAATCATGAAATATTCCCTCGCGCATGCAAAGTGCACGCAGAGCATCAATGCTCTCTGCCGGCGAGATACCGTATTCGATGCGGTGCAGGAGACGAGCGGTCTCGCCCCTTACCTCCCGAGAAAAAAACATCTTGAGATTTGCCGCTGCAGCCGTGCTTCGCTCCGCGCGAATGAGCCACGTGCGCGTCATGAGGTCGTTGCTGACATTGGCAAAGCCCGCGCTGCTCCACGCGGCTGCCTCCGCAGGATCATCATCACGCTCTCCCGCAAAGAAGTGAATCTCCTTGTAGAGCGTATCGTTCAACAGGCGTACAATTTCGGGCTTTGCATAGAGATGACGATCACCGCGCACAGGAAAAGCCCCTCTCTTCAGCTCTCTGAGTACACGATGATAGCGGATATTCGTGTAGCCGGTATAGAGCGTGCCGGTCTCCTTCAGACAGCGGTTGAGAGTCATCAGCGCATCATATGGCTCATAGGCAGACTCAACAGCGAACGGCGAGAGAATACGATCAAACGTCCCCTCTGCAAACGGCAGCAGATCGCGCCGCCAATCAAGCACATGGAAGTGAACGCCGAGGGCCGCCGTCTCCGCATGTGCCGCGATCTCCTCATAGGGCGTAACTGCGTGGATCTCCGCATTCGGACAAAGAGCGCGCAGCTCTCGCAGCTGTGCCGAGCCGTCAATGACAAGGATCATCAGGCGCTCTCTACTTCCTGGCATAAGCTCCAGGAGGGTCGTCTTCACTGCTTAGCATCTCCATATTTCGCCCATGCGGATTCAATTGCCGACCATACATTGTCCGTATAGGAAGACCCATCCATCAAGGGACTCTTTTCAAGCG
>JABZYJ010000329.1 GCA_015265235.1 Selenomonas sp.
CCGACGGGGGAACGGATTACGGCAGTGCGCCCCGGACACGCCGACCTGCAGGGTAAGCGGTGTGCCGATGGTCTCGCCAAAGCGCAGCCCTGAGAGCACGAGTACGCGATCCGTCTCGATCTTCATGCGCCCGCCGCGTCCATAGCCGCGCTGGCGGCGCGCAAGCTGGGCATCGAGCTCCGCACGCGAGAGCTGCAGCCCCGCCGGCAGACCATCGATGATTGCCGTCAGTGCCGCGCCATGCGATTCTCCCCCCGTGACAAACCGCAGCTGTCCCATGTGAATCCCCCTCTGATCATCCCACTTTGTATATATGTATGTATTTGTAATAATTTCGATATATTACGTACTTTTCCTGCCAACGAACAATTAAAACTTCATGTGCCTCGCTGCTCGTGCGCTGCCAACGCCGCTGTCTCAAGTGTAATCACTGCATGGAGCATCGTGCCGTCCGCTGTCAGACGTAGCGCCTTGAACACGGCTGTGCGTTCCCCGCTTTCCACCTCGCGCAGAAAGGAGATCAGGGAAAAATAATCGCCGCTCACGTGAAGCTCAGCACTCTGCCGTACGATCTCCCCATCAGAAACAGCGGGGTGCGGAACCATACGGGCAAGTGTCACCCCCGCATGGCGGGCACTGTGCTCTACCGATGAAAAGAACGATCCCTGTGCGTGTTCCTCAGGCAGAGCAGCCGCAAGGCGTGCCTCACGCAGACGCAGCTTGTCCTCCGCCTGCACATCCGCGTGAACCGTGCGCTGATACACCTCTGTTCGCGCGAGGACAGCACGCACCGCATCACGCTCCGCCCGTGCGGCCTCCCGCTCCGCAGAAAAATACGGCGACAGCAGTCCCGCGTATAAAAGGGCAAGGAAACACACCCAGATCAGTGCCGCCGTCATCCGCTGACGCTCCGTCTCCCGCCGCATCACAGTCCCACACCATCCGTGCACAGAACGAAGCGGATGTGTCCATCCTCCCGCGATGCCTCTGCCAAGACCGGCGGTGCACGGAAAAATCCATCCGCTGCGATGTGCGCCGTCATTGTCGCGAGAGCCTCGTAGCTCTCCGCCTCTCCCTCAATCTCCAGCATCTGTCCCACGCGCAGCGCGGTGAGGTGGATACCTTTG
>JABZYJ010000032.1 GCA_015265235.1 Selenomonas sp.
GTAGCGTATGGGGCGTGCCGTATCCACGACACGGAACCAGAGTGTCGGGTATCCCGTTTGGATGGCGGTCTCGTCATTTGCCTCTCTGCTCTCCGTGACGACCAGCTGGAGCCACGGTATTCCCATCATGCCGCGGAATATCTCGCTCAGCATGGGCATGGGCTGCTCGACAGGCGGGAATTTGTTGGCAGGCATATTGTGGTAGAGAGTATCATCCGCCGTGATCTTTCGGCATGCGTCGACGGAGAGGGGGACTCGTTTTGCGTTTTCGACTTCTTCGTCGAGATGCTTTCGGATAGCAGCCTCTGCTTCTTCGTAGGTCTTGTATTCCTGGATGGTATTGCGCCGCTCCGATCCTCCGATGCCGTCTGCGGCGGATGCTGTGCCGGTGAGGGTGAGGACTGTGACGGTGACGGCGGCGATGGATTTGACAAGATGCATATACGTTCCTCCCTAGTATAAATATGTGCTTCACAGAGCATATCGTAACATCGGATCGAAAATCATGAAAAGAATCCGTATCGGATCGGGTCGTAATAATGCTCAAAAACTATCGGGGGGGCGATAGGGTTCTTTCGGCATGATATAATAGAGATGCTGTGCGTATCGATATTCACGGCTTTCCTTGGCGAACTGATGTGCGGGCGAGGAGGAGATAATGTCATAGATTTCGGGAGACGTAAAATGATATTTTTTATTGAGCCTGAGAAGGTCGTAGTAACCGAATCGTGCGACCGGGTTTTTGGCGGCATCGTATGTGATGATGTAGTAGTCCGATGATTCCAGCAGGGTTCCATTTTTTAGGAGAACGAGGTACTCTATCACGGAAACGATCTCCTCACGCTCGTCCGGGAATCGAATTCTCGTCAGCCCGCTGCCAATGGGGGCCATGCGGAGCAGGAGCAGCGGTTCGCTGTCTGCGATGACCTGTGGGGCTTTTGCCATCTGACAGAAGAGTGGTGTGACAAGTGAAGGGTAGAATGGGAAATTGGTCAGCACGTAACTCAGCGGCGGGTAGATTTGCTCCGGTGGGATCGCGCTGAGGTCAACCTCGACATAGCGCGGATCATTTGCACTGATGACAGGGAGCTGGGGGAGCTCGACATAGTGGATGTTCGTTTTCTCTACGGTGCGGAGGAGTTCAACTGCCGCAGACAGATCGCCTGTGTCGGCGGTTTTTTCCTGTGCCTTTGATGTGGATACGGGAATGAGCAGGCAGAGACAGAGAGCCATGCTGAGCAGATGTCGCATCATTGTTCCTCCTTGTGCGGGAGACTCATAATATCTGTGATTTTTTTGTAGTGTAACAAAAATGATCTGTGCAGGCAAGCATCTGCACGACCTCGTGAATTTGATTGCAAATAAATATTGTTTCCAGTATAATAGCGAGTAAGTTGATTTTATTTATTCATAGGAGGTTGTTCCATGAAGAAAAAGATTTTGGCGGCGGCACTCGGTGCGGCCATCGGGCTCTCAATGACGGCGGCATCGACGGATGCACACGGCGTGTTCTTCGCGAACCGCGTCGATACGAAGGCACTCGTGCTCGGCGAGGGGCCTCTGGACAATGCCTACGATCCCGCATGTGTCCAGCGCATTGATGCGTACGATGTGAACTTCCAGCCGACGACGGTGGAGCGCGTGGACGGCGAGAAGAACATCACCATTGTGCCGGGCGATGATCTCGGCGTGACGGCGACGTTCTTCGACTATGGCTATTTCGCCAAGACGACGGACGGCAAGGTCATTCCGACGCGCGACTACTCGAACATCGAGAACCTCGTATCGGTGACGTACGCCTACAAGTACAACGTCCACTACTGGAGTGACAAGGTGCGTCCGGCGGGGCTCTACAACGTGCCCATCCAGATCGTGCCGATGGTGAACCCCCTGACCCTGCGGCGCGGCGACACGCTGAACCTGCGCATCTATAAGGATGGCGCACCGTACGCGAATGCACCCGTCATCGCAGACGTGCTCGGCAATCTGACGGCTGAGACGCAGGCGGATGCAGACGGATTCGTCTCCGTGCGCGTGGCGAACAACGGCCTGAACGTGATCGGCGTCGAGGTCGGCTTCCCGACGGATAATCCGAACGTGACGAAGAAGATCTTCAGCTCGCTGTCGTTCATTCTGCCGGCGGAGTAAATCGGAGTCGTCCTATAGCAAGAGCGCAGCTGCACGTGCGGCTGCGCTCTTATATTTGAAACATATTTTTATACACCGATGCCGCACTCCTTGCGGATGGCATTTTGCAGGAGTTTCGAGAAGTTGATGTTGCGCTCACGTGCGAGCGTGTCCATCCAGCCCGGGAGGGTCACGTTCTTGCGTACGGTGCGCGTGTCGTTCATCTGCCGCACGGGAAGTGTGTCAGCGCGTACGAGGGCGACAGAGGCTCCGCGCGGCACATGGAGTGCGGCGAGGGCTGATGGGGCAGGGATGGCGGCGTGTTCTTCCTCCATTTGCCAGAGTGCGAGGGCAAGGGCATCCTCTGCGTTTTCAAATGCCTCGTCGAGTGTTGCACCGTCGGTGTAGCAGCTCGGCAGGTCGGGGAAGTCCACGAGGATGCCGTCCTCCTCCTCGGTAAAGATGGCGGGATAGATGTATTTCATGGAGAATCCTCCTTTATCGTATGGCGATGCCCGCATCCCTTAGAATCTTGTGCAGTGTGCCGGTGCGGACTTCCTCGCTCGGATGACGACCGACCATAAAGGTCTTGCCCGTCACGGGACTCCGGTACATATCGTGACGCTTGTTGTGTCCGACGAAGGTGCAGCCATTTTTCTTGAGCAGCCGCACAAGTTCTGCCGTCGTCATAGGCGCACCTCCTTTGCATAGATTATACACACTAATGCGCGTTTTGGTCAAGAAATACCTACACAATATGATATTTCTTCCACGGGATCTGATTGAGGCGTACGGTATTCAAAAAGTCCACGATGTCCTTGCGTCCGTAGTACTGCGGTTTGCCCTGCGGTGTGAGGCTCATGAGGATGATGGGCATACCGGGGAAGAAGCGCATGAGGGCGCGGCGGGTCTGCGTGGATTTGATGGTGTAGCGCGTGACCTCCGGCGCGACGTGGATGATGGCGAAGGTGACGCCTTTCTCGATGATGACAGCTCCCTCGATGGTCATGGATGCACTCCTCTCTCTGCGATTTGCTCATTTTATCAGAGCCTATGGTGCAAGACAAGAATAAAATCGGATAAAACATTAAAATACGGTTGCGGAAATCTGTAGAACCCCGTATAATAACCATAAGGACAGTACATCGTTGTGGTGTATGTAAATAGTCCCGCTTTATAGTATTGACGGAATATTGGCAAAGCGCCTTGAATATTGTATACTTTCGCAAGGGTTTTTCGGAGTTGCGTCGAATACTGTAAAGGTACTGATATTCAACGAAGACGGCGCGTGCGTCGACATTCATGGTGGATGTCGGGGTTTTGTTGCGCGTGGTCGGAGGAGGAATATGAGGCAGGTTTTATCGGCGTATTGGAGGCAGGTCGGTCTGGCGTTCGCGGCGGCGGTGCTCCTCGGGGCAGTGGCTCTCCTCATGATGGACGAGCTCGCACTCATCGGGGCGCTCACGGCGGGCGCAGCAGCGGCGGCGCTCTACTTTGTCCAGCTCGCGCGGCGCATTCTGCGTGCGGCGCGGCGCGGGACGGGTGGTGCAGCGCAGGTGCAGATCGGTCTCCTGCTGATCCTCGTCCTCATCGGCGCGGGTCTCTGGGCGGCGACGATGACGGGCGTGCGGCATTTCTTCGCGGCGGTGGGAGGATTTCTCCTGATGCACGCGCTGATGATGGCGCAGATGATCGGCAGGGCTCTGTACGCAGATGGAAAGAACCGTCCGACGGACGGCTCGAAGTAGGAGGGGGGAGACCCCCGAGGGAGGTAGAGGTTATGCACGAAATCGGTGTTCGCGAGGCAGTGCAGTTCGCCGGATTTACCTTCAATTCACAGACCCTCGTCATGACGTGGATCTCGATGGTCGTCGTCCTCTTCATTGGCTGGCTGGCGGTGCGCAACCTAAAGGTTGTGCCGACGTCCAACTGGCAGGTGATGATGGAGACGGTGATCGAGGCTCTGCATGACCAGGTGGAGGAGAATATGGGCCCGCGCGGGCGTGGATTCCTGTCCACGTTTATCGTGTCGCTGTTCCTGTTCCTTCTCGTGTCGAATTGGATTGGTCTCATTCCGACGATGGCATCGCCGACAAATGATCTGAACACCACCCTGGGACTGGCTCTGCTGGTCATCGTCATGATGCACGTCTTGGGACTGGCGGTAAAGGGGATGCACTATGTGGCGCATTTCTTCCAGCCGGTCGCACCGTTCATCATCATCAACATTGTCGAGGAGGTTGCGAAGCCGATTACGCTGTCGTTCCGTCTTTTCGGCAACATCCTGGCGGGTGAGATTCTGATTCACATCCTGCTGCAGCTCCTCGGGAACGGTTCGACGATCCCGTCGGTGATCTGGCTCGCGTTCAGCGTGTTCGTCGGCATTGTGCAGGCACTGGTCTTCACGATGCTCTCGACGGCGTACATCGGCGCGGCCATCAAGACGGACGAAGGTCATTAACGGCGGTATCGGTCGTGACCACACAGGTTTTGCACGCCGTGCAGCAGGCACGGGCACGAAGATTTTGTTCACATATTTAAGGAGGATCTTTTCATGGAAAACGCAATCATGGTCGCAGGCGCTCTTATCGGTGCGGGTCTCTGCTTTGGTCTTGCTGCAATCGGCGCAGGTATCGGTGACGGTCTGGTCACGGGCCGCTTCATCGAGGGTCTTGCACGTCAGCCGGAGGCGGGCGGCGTCCTCTTTACGCGTACGCTGATCTCGGTCGGTCTGATTGAGGCACTTGCCATCATCGGCGTCGTTTTCGGCATCATCATGCTCTATGCAAATCCGCTGATTCACTAAGACGTATGTGGCACGGATTTTGCAAAGGGGGCATAGGAATTGAGTGAAATTACGCAAGGCCTGATTGATCTCAACGGGACGCTGCCCATCCAAATCATCAACTTCCTGATTCTCGTTGCACTCCTGCGCGCAGTGGCCTATAAGCCGATCGTGCGCATGATGGACGAGCGCAAGGCGAAGATCGCTGAGAGCATCGAGAAGGCGGATGCGGATGCCGCGGCAGCGGAGGCAACGCTGAACGAGTACAAGGCGCAGCTCGCTGCGGCGCGTACGAAGGCGCAGGAGATCGTCGACATGGCGGAAAAGCGTGCCGGCGAGGAGCGCGAGGCGAGCATCCAGGCGACAAAGCGTGAGATCGAGCAGATGAAGAAGTCCGCCGAGGAACAGATGGAGCGCGAGCGCGCCCATGCGGTGGAGCAGCTGAAGGCCGAGGTCGTCGCCCTGTCGCTCGCAGCGGCGGGCAAGATCATCCAGAAGAATCTGGACGAAAAGGACAACGACGCCATCATCGGCGAGTTCATCGCAAAGCTCGACGCGAAAAAAGTCGGTGACGCGTCATGCTGAACATGGAGCTGGCGCGCAAGTACGCGCGTGCGATCTTCGAGCTGGCGTGCGAGGAGAACGCGCTCAGCGCCTACGGAAATGACCTCGCCAAGGTGCAGCAGACATACGTCGACTGCCCGGAGCTAAAGGCGTATCTCTGCAATCCGAACATCCAGCCCGAGGACAAGAAGTCCCTCCTGAAGGAAGTGTTCGGGGACGAGGTGCGCGAGATGGTGCTGAACTTCCTCCTGCTGCTCATCGACAAGCGGCGCATGATGGTGTTCGAGGCGATCAGCTCGATCTTTGTGCAGCTCTCGAACGAGAAGCTCGGCATCGCTGTGGCGGATGTCACGACGGTGGAGCCGCTCAGCGAGACGCAGAAGGCAGAGCTAATGGAAAAGCTCGGACGCGTGACGGGCAAAGAGGTATCCCTGCGCGAGCACCGCGACCCCTCGCTCATCGGCGGCGTGGTGGTGCGCATCGGCGACCGCCGCATCGACGGCAGCATCAAGGGACGTCTGGCAGCGATGACGGCAGAGTTAATGGCGAACTAGCGGGGTGACAGCGAAATATGAAAATGAATCCGGAAGAGATTACTTCCATCATCAAGGAACGCATCAAGAACTATGATGTCGATCTGAACGTCAACGACGTCGGCACGGTTCTTGAGGTCGGCGACGGCATTGCGCATATCTACGGCCTCGACAAGGCGATGGCAGGCGAGCTGCTCGACTTCGGCAACGATGTCTACGGGCTCGTGCTGAACCTCGAACAGGAGAGCGTCGGCGCGGTGCTGCTCGGCGGCGAGACCCTCATCAAGGAGGGTGACACCGTAAAGCGTACGGGCCGCATCATGCAGGTGCCCGTGGGCGAGGCGATGGTCGGACGCGTCGTGGACGCACTCGGCCGCCCCATCGACGGCAAGGGACCCATCGACACGAAGGAGTTCCGTCCGGTCGAGTCGCCGGCACCTGGCATTGCCGACCGCAAGAGCGTCCATGAGCCGCTCCAGACGGGTCTGAAGGCGATTGATGCCCTCGTTCCGATCGGCCGCGGCCAGCGCGAGCTGATCATCGGCGACCGTGGCACGGGCAAGACGGCGATTGCCGTCGATACGATCCTGAACCAGAAGGGACAGAACTGTATCTGCGTCTACGTCGCCATCGGTCAGAAGGCATCCACCGTTGCGCGCGTCGTCAAGACGCTCGAGGACGGCGGCGCGATGGACTACACGATCATCGTCGCGGCGACGGCAGCAGACTCTGCGCCGCTGCAGTACCTCGCACCGTATGCGGGCGTGGCGATGGCAGAGTACTTCATGTATAAGGGCGGTCATGCGCTCTGCGTCTATGACGACCTCTCCAAGCACGCGGCAGCGTACCGCGCCATGTCGCTCCTGCTCCGCCGTCCGCCCGGACGCGAGGCATACCCGGGCGACGTGTTCTACTTACACTCCCGCCTCCTCGAGCGCGCGGCAAAGCTCTCCGACGCACTCGGTGCAGGCTCCATCACGGCACTGCCGATCATCGAGACACTCGCGGGCGACCTCTCGGCGTACATCCCGACGAACGTCATCTCGATCACCGACGGTCAGATCATGCTGGATACCGACTCGTTCTACTCGGGCATCCGCCCGGCGATCAGCGTCGGTCTCTCGGTCTCGCGTGTCGGCGGCTCCGCCCAGATCAAGGCGATGAAGCAGGTCGCGGGCACGATGCGTCTCGACCTCGCACAGTACCGCGAGCTCGCGGCATTCGCGCAGTTCGGCTCGGATCTCGACAAGGCGACCAAGGCACAGCTCGACCGCGGTGCCCGCATGGTTGAGACGCTGAAGCAGGCGCAGTACAGCCCGCTCTCCGTTGCGGAGCAGGTGCTCGTCATCTTTACGGCGGTGCGCGGCCATCTCGCGGACATCCCCGTCGGCAAGGTCGTCACCTTCCACACGGACTTCCTGAAGTTCATGCGCACGGCGCATCCGGAGATCGCTGCGGCGATCACGGAGATGAAGAAGCTGGACGATGGGCTCGAGGGGGACATCACGAAGGCGATCGCGGAGTTCAAGGAAACCATCTCCTACAAAGAAGCGTAAGGGGAGAGGTGACCGTATATGGCAAATTTACAGGACATCCGCCGGCGCATTCGCAGCGTCAAGAGCATCCAGCAGATCACGAACGCCATGGACATGGTCGCGACTTCGCGTCTGCGCCGTGCCAAGGAGGCAGCCAACAGCAACCGCCCCTACGCCGAAAAGACGGCTGCGGTCATCCGCAGCGTAGCGGCAGCGGCGACGGGCATCTCGCATCCGCTCCTCGAGCAGCATGAGAGCGGCAAGCGCCTCATCCTCGTCATGGCGGCGGATAAGGGGCTCGCAGGCGCATACTCCAGCAACGCACTCAAAAAGGCGATGACGCTCGTCGAGGACAAGTCCAACACGCAGATCGTCACCGTCGGGCGCAAGGCACGCGACTTCTTCAAGAATCGCAGCTTTGACATCATCAGTCAGCGCGTCGGCATCAGCGAGCGTCCAAAGGCGACGCACGCGCAGAAGATCGCGCGCACGCTCATCAGTGCGTTTGAGTCCGGCGAGATCAAAGAAGTCTACATGGTCTACACGCGCTTCGTGTCGGCCATCACCTGTGTGCCCGAGGTCGTGAAACTCCTGCCCTTTACGGCAGAGGAAGGCGAGGGACACGCACAGGCACCCTACATCTATGAGCCGAATGCCGAGGAGGTGCTCGGGGCACTGCTGCCGCAGTACCTTTTCACCACCATCTATGCGGCGCTCCTCCAGTCGGCGGCGAGCGAGCTGAGCTCACGTATGAACGCGATGAGCAACGCGACCGACAACGCCGGGGAGCTCATCGGAAAGCTCGACCTCTACTACAACAAGGTACGTCAGGCGGGCATCACGAACGAGATCAACGAGATCGTCGGCGGCGCCGAGGCACTCAAGTGACATCCATGTACGCCGCGTGCATGGAGGTAAGGAGGTTTTCCATTGGCAAAAGGTAAAGTCGTACAGGTCATTGGACCTGTCGTAGATATTGAGTTTCCGGCGGGCGAACTGCCGGAGATTCTGAACGCCATCAAGGTCAGGGGCAAGACGGCCGACCATGACATCGACCTCACGGTCGAGGTCATGCAGCACCTCGGCGACAGCGTCACGCGCTGCATCGCCATGAGCTCCACCGACGGCCTGATGCGCGGCATGGAGGCGGACGACACGGGTGCGCCGATCAGCGTGCCGGTCGGCGAGGCGACCCTCGGACGCGTCTTCAACGTCCTCGGTGAGACCGTTGACCACAACCCCGAGCCCGTCGGCAACAAAGAGGTGTGGCCGATCCATCGTGCCGCCCCGAAATTTGACGAGCAGGAGACATCGACCCAGATCCTCGAGACGGGCATCAAGGTCGTCGACCTCATCGCCCCGTACTCGCGCGGCGGAAAGGTCGGACTTTTCGGCGGTGCCGGCGTCGGCAAGACCGTTCTCATCATGGAGCTCATCCACAACATCGCGACCGAGCACGGCGGCTACTCCGTCTTTGCGGGCGTCGGCGAGCGTACGCGTGAGGGTAATGACCTCTGGTCGGAAATGACCGAGTCGGGCGTTATCGACAAGACCGCCCTCGTCTACGGACAGATGAACGAGCCGCCCGGAGCACGTATGCGCGTCGCTCTGACGGGCCTCACGATGGCAGAGTACTTCCGCGATGTGCAGGGACAGGACGTTCTGCTCTTCATCGACAACATCTTCCGTTTCATCCAGGCAGGTTCCGAGGTCTCGGCTCTGCTCGGACGTATGCCGTCCGCCGTTGGCTACCAGCCGACGCTGACGACCGACGTCGGTGCCCTGCAGGAGCGCATCACCTCCACGAAAAAGGGCTCGATCACGTCTGTGCAGGCGGTCTACGTCCCCGCGGACGACCTCACCGACCCGGCACCGGCGGCGACATTCACCCATCTCGACGCGACGACGGTTCTTTCCCGTCAGATCGCCGAGCTCGGCATCTATCCCGCCGTTGACCCGCTGGACTCCACCTCGCGTATCCTCGACCCGCATGTCATCGGGCAGGAGCACTACGAAGTCGCGCGCGGCGTGCAGGCCGTCCTCCAGAAATACAAAGAGCTGCAGGACATCATCGCCATCCTCGGTATGGAGGAACTCTCCGACGAGGATAAGCTGACCGTCTCGCGTGCACGTAAAATCCAGCGTTTCCTCTCGCAGCCGTTCGCCGTCGCCGAGGTATTCACGGGCTCGCCCGGAAAATACGTCGCGCTGAAGGACACGATCCGCGGGTTCAAGGAAATCCTCGACGGCAAGCACGACGACCTCCCCGAGGCTGCCTTCTACATGGTCGGCGGCATCGACGAAGTCATCGAGAAGGCGAAGAAGCTCAAAGAGGAGGAATGACGGATGGCGACCATCAAGCTGGAGATCGTATCTCCCGACCGCGTGGTCTACGCCGCCGACATCGACATGCTCATCGCCCGCTCCACGGGCGGCGAGATCGGCATACTGCCGAAGCACATTCCCCTCGTCACGGGACTTGAGCCCCATGCCATGAAGATTCATGTCGACGCCAAGGAACAGCTCATCGCTGTGGCGGGCGGCTTCATGGAGGTTACCCCCGACAAGATCACCGTACTCGCGACAGCAGCGGAGGAGCCGATCGACATCGACATCAACCGCGCGCAGCGCGCCTATGACCGCGCGCAGGAGCGTCTGCAGCTCCTACGCGAAAGCCCTGATACACAGGACGGCATCATCGACGAACAGCGTGTCATCCTCGCCCTAAAGCGTGCCGAGGCACGTCTGCAGACCGCGAAGACAGCGAAGCCCGGCGCATGATTCACCGGGATAGAAAAACCGCCCCAGCCGTATTGGTTGGGGCGGTTTTTGTGCTTGCTTTCGCTCTTCTCACTGTTGCGGGGGATACCTTGTGTGAGGATGATTAAGCCTTGACTAGAGAATCCTCATAAACTATGGTATAATTATCCCATTACAGAAAGGCGGTGCATTATGCCACAGATTATTCCCATCAAGGAGCTTAAGGACACGGCGCGCATCTCAGAGATGTGCCACGCGAGTGACGAGCCGATCTACATCACGAAGAACGGCTATGGAGATATGGTCTTTATGAGCATGGAGACGTATGAGCGGATGCAGCACCTAGCGCATATCCATCGAGAGATCGAACACGCCGAGGAGGATATCGCGGCGGGACGCGTCGATGATGCGCAGGAAGCACTTGCCCGTACGAGACTGAAATATGCGCTATAGACTCATTGTTCCTGCGTATGTGGAGGCGCAGATCGATGCGTGCATTGCGTATATCGTGCAGACGCTTCACAATCCCGATGCAGCAAGAAGCGTCCTCGATGAACTTGTTGAGACCTATGAGCGATTGTCATGCCTGCCGGAGGCTGCGCCTCTCTGCCGTGACGCATACCTTCGGGCAAAGAATTATCGCATCATCACACTCCCGCATCATCACTATCTCCTCATTTATCGGATGGAGGAGCGTATCGTCTATGTCGTCGGATTCTTTCACATGCGTGAAAATTATCGGGATAAACTGTAATATAGACAAAGAACCGCCCTCACATCGTCTCGTGTAGGGCGGCTTTGATTTTTTATAACTGTCCAAAATGCTGATACCAAGCGAATACAATACTTTCTTTATTCACCCCACGTCGGCAATGACTTCACCGTCCTCACGTGCGATCTCCCAAATGAGAGAGCTGTTGTTTCTAACAAACTCGGTCAGCTTTGCGCGTTCCTCCTCGTTGAAGCCGCTGTACTTTGTGCAGGTAATGCTCGGCAGCAGAAACTCCGCCGTATCAAACCCGTGCGCGTTGGCACGCTCCATGCAGACCAGAATACTCTCGCCGCGCAGCGCAGAGCGGTGAATATCCGAAAACGTCGTGACAATACCGTCAATCGTGCTGTAATAGTGCTTCATGAGACTCCCTCCTCATCCATAGTATACGTATGCGTGCGACTGCGGTCAATAGACAGCCGCTGTACCTTTTTGTGGACGATGCGCCGTGAATATGCTATCATAGCTCCACACATTACTGCGAAAGGAGGCATCCATGAACCTCGCGAATCACCGTACCTCCATCATCCTTGCCATCGTCTTTGCCGTACTGCTCTCCTCCTTCTGGTTCTTTCAGGACTTCGCCTTTATCGTCTTCCTCTCGCTCCTCCTGCAGCTCCTCCTCCAGCCGGCCGTAGACGCGATGGAGCGGCGGCGCATCCCGCGTGGCATCGCGGCGGCGGGGGCGATCCTCCTCTTTCTCCTGCTCGTCCTCGTCCTCCTCTCCATCCTCTCGCGCTCCGTCGTCCCGTCGCTGCAGCGCTTTGTCACCGAGCTGCCGAGCATCGGACAGGGACTCCAGCAGATGCCGTTCCTCACGGAGTTGGATCTGCAGCAGGAAATGACGGGCATCCTCGACAAACTGAGCAGCGTCAGCGCGGAGCTCCTGCGCACATCCCTCTCCTTCCTCCTCGTCGCTGTCGGCAAAATCATGGACTTCGTCATCATCATCTTTGTCTCCTTCTACCTCCTGAAGGACGGCAACAGCATCAAACGCTGGCTCGCTGACCTCTTCCCGCACGGCTCGCGCGGGCGTGTCCTCCGCCTCTTTGACCGGCTCCTCCGCGCCCTGCGCATCTATGTATGCAGCCAGCTCGTCATGTGCATCATCACGGGACTCGTCGTCTTTATCTACTTCACCGTCATGCACCTCCCGTATGCCTCCGTCTTCGCGCTTCTCTCCGGCATCAGTGAGTTCATCCCCGTCCTCGGCCCGACCGTTGCCTCTGCACTCGGAACGGTCACGACCGCCGCGACCGCATGGGGCATCACACTGCAGACCGCACTCTTCTATCTCGCGCTCACACAGATCAACCACAACGTCGTCTATCCCGCCCTCGTCGGCAAATCCCTCCACCTCCACCCTGTCGCCATCATCCTCGGCGTCGTCTTCGGCGGCGAAATCCTCGGTGCGGCGGGCATGTTCCTCGCCGTTCCCTTCATCGTCATCGTCAAGATCGTCATCACCGACATCTACCATGAGCGGCAGATGGAGACGCGGGGCGGGAAGGATATACCGTAAAACAGGATAACAAAACCGCCGCACCAATCGGTACGGCGGTTTTTCTATATAAGGAAGAGAGGAATGGATCGGAAAATGGATTACGCAAGCATGGAGCGGAGGAACCAGATCTGCTTTGCGTAGTTGGTGACGTGATCCTCCATGAGGTTGGCAACGCCGAAGCAGTCATGCGCATCGGCCGCCTTGCGGATTGCGAGCGCCTGATCGCGGAGCAGTTCAAGATCGGCAAGCGTGATCTCGAGCGCCTTCTTCTGATCGACCGCCTCATCGCCGAGCTCCTGGATCGTCGCAATGGCGAGGTACCCCTTGAGGCTGCCGACCGGCTGCACGCCGGCCATCTTCAGCAGCTCCGCCGTCTCATCGAGCACATCCGCGAACGCGTCGTAGAGCGACTCGAGGTACTCATGAACAGCCTTGAACTGCGGCCCGACCACATTCCAGTGGAGATTGTGCAGCTTGATATAGCCGACGCCGATATTGGCGATGTAGGCATTGATCGCGTTGTTGAGGTTTGCATCATTTGCGTGTGACATAGTAAAATCCCCTTTCATCTTGTTGTTCTTCCTGTTTTATATCTCATTACGTGTGTCATTATAGCGATAAATGAATTACTTGTCAATAGTAATTATTAAATAACTTTGCGATTGGATTTCATGCAAATCTTTTCCTTGACAAACAGCATATTTTATATATAATACATATCTATAAAATATGTTATACAGTTTTGGGTGAGAGGGGAATCGCCATGAGTGAGCAGAAATATCGTTTTGAGACCTTGCAGGTGCGCGTCGGACAGGAGGAAGCCGATCCCGTGACGGATGCGCGTGCCGTACCGATCTATCAGACGACCTCGTACGTCTTCCACAATGCGCAGCACGCTGCCGACCGCTTTGCGCTCAAGGATCCGGGCTACATCTACGGACGCCTGATGAATCCGACGCAGGACGTCTTTGAAAAGCGCATCGCGGCACTCGAGGGCGGCACGGCGGCACTCGCCTTTGCCTCGGGTGCAGCGGCGATCACGGCGACGATCCAGGCACTCGCCCATGCGGGCGACCATGTCGTCGCGCAGCAGACCATCTATGGTGGCTCCTACAACCTCCTCGCGCACACGGCGAAGGACTGGGGCATCGACGTGACCTTCGTCGAGCCGAAGGCGGGCGCACAGGGCTTTACCGACGCCATCCGTCCGAACACGAAATGCGTCTTCATCGAGACCGTCGGCAACCCGAACGCCGACCTCGTGGACATCGAGGCCGTCGCCAAGGCGGCACACGCGCAGGGCGTCCCCGTCGTCATCGACAACACCTTCGCGACGCCGTACCTCCTACGCCCCATCGAGCACGGCGCGGACATCGTCGTGCACTCCGCGACGAAATTCATCGGCGGGCACGGCTCCAGCCTCGGCGGCGTCATCGTCGAGGGCGGTACATTCGACTGGAAGGCATCGGGACGCTTCCCGCACCTCACGCAGCCGAACGAGAGCTATCACGGCGTGAACTTCGTCGAGGCACTCGGCCCCGTCGCCTTCGTCACCTACATCCGTGCCCTCCTCCTGCGCGACACGGGCGCGGCGATCGCCCCGTTCAACGCATTCCTCTTCCTGCAGGGGCTGGAGACACTCTCCCTGCGCGTCGAGCGGCACGTATCGAACGCACTGAAGGTCGTGGACTTCCTCGCGAAGCATCCGAAGGTCGAGCGCGTCAACCACCCCTCGCTCCCGCATCATCCCAATCACGCCATCTACGAGCGGTACTTCCCGCAGGGCGGCGTATCGATCTTCACTTTTGACATCGTGGGCGGGCAGGAGGCGGCATTCCGCTTCATCGACCACCTGAAACTCTTCTCGCTCCTCGCGAACGTCGCGGATGTCAAGTCGCTCGTCATCCATCCCGCGACCACCACGCACTCTCAGATGAACGACGCCGAGCTCGCCGCGTCCGGCATCGGCAGAGGCACCATCCGCCTCTCCATCGGCATCGAGCACATCGACGACCTCCTCGCTGACCTCACGGCAGCATTTGACGCCGTCTGAGCCGTTTACTTGTAAAAATAAAACCTCTGCGCAAAGGCTTTCCGTCGTGCAGAGGTTTTTGCGTTAGGGATTTGCTGATAAATGCAGACCGTCAGATTGGCGCAGATTTTCCGCCGAAGTGCGGGCGAAAAAGATGCGTCAAGATGGTAGTGCTGAAATTATCAGTGCTTCCTTAATGTTTTTCACAAAATTTCGTATATGATAGAAGGATTTTCCGCATTTACGTCGAAAGCGTTCTAGAGTACCTATATGTGGATGCTTCGGATTTCTGACCGGGCTCCACGCGGTATGGACGCGCAGTACCTCATCGGTGATGGGGATGCCCTAGGGGAAGGAGGGCGGCGATGTTTCCGGAGATACGGCTTTCTGCACTCATTCTCACCGTCCTCATCAGCATTGCCCTCGTGGTCGGGCTGATCCACTATGCTCCGCCGCTGACGCAGACGTACTACTGGCGGCTCGGCGGACTGATCGCGGGCGCGGGGCTGCTCGTCACGCTCTTTGACCGCCTGATGGCGGCACGGGCGCGGCGGCGCGCGGCGAAGAAACCACCGCTCTCCTTTGAGGAGGAGCAGAGCGCCATGCCCGCTGCGACAGAGACCATGACAGAGCGGCCCTCTGTCTCCATCTTCCCGGCAAAGACAACGGCAGCTGCTATGCCCAAAGCCTCGCCCCAACCGCGGGAAAGAAACTGGCGGCGAAAAAGAAAAAGGCAAAGGCACACGCAAAGAAGAGCGCCGCAAAGCCGGCTCCACCCCTCACGGCAGTACCGCCTTTGAC
>JABZYJ010000330.1 GCA_015265235.1 Selenomonas sp.
TGAGAACTCGAGTGAGAAGCCGCGCTTCGTCATCTCGGGGACGAGCATCTTTGCCTCCATCGCCGCGTCCGCGAGGTTCGAGCCTGAGAGCCCGCCCATCAGCGTCGAGAGCAGGATGGCGACCTGTGCGAGCCCGCCCACGAACGTGCCGAGGAGCACACTGCAGAAATTCATAATACGCTTCGTCACGCCCGTGTAGTTCATGAAAACGCCCGCGCAGACGAAGAATGGAATCGCAAGGAGCGGAATGCTCTCCGTGCCTGCGATGACGCGCTGGACGAAGATCGTGCCCGGTAGATTCGGCATCATGAGGAAATAGGTTACACCGCCTGCAAGGACGGAGACGAAGACCGGCACCCTGAGAAACAGGAGGACGAGCAGCACGGCTGCCGAGAGCATAACGGTTCCTTCCATCACTGCGCCTCCTTCCGATGGTGCAGGATCACACGCGTATAGTTATACATCATCAGCAGGCATCCGATGGGAACGACGGCGTAGATCGCCGCGTAGGGGATGCCGAGGATGTTCGTCGTGCGTCCCATCGCCGCCATTGAGAGGACGATCTGCACGCCGTAGTAGAGGAAGAATGCAAAGATGAGCATGGAGACAATGTAGCCGCCGACCTCCACCATGCGTGCGGCCTTCTCCGGCATCCGCTCGACGAGGAGCTCAATCGCGACGTGGCTGCCCGAGCGAAATGCGGCACCGACGCCGAGAAATGTGATCCAGACGAAGCACGCAAGCTGGAATTCCTCCCCCCAGGCAAAGGGCATGCCGAGGAAATAACGTGCGAAGACGCCGAAGAACGTCACGAGGACGAGTACGGAGAGTGCGACCCCGGCGATGATGTAGTCCAGATTCGCGAGCACCCCTTGCCTTTCGTGGTTCGCTTCCATAAAAATCTCTCCTTTATTTCTCATGTAGTCTTTCTGATACAAAGGCGCGCCGCTGCGGGCGCGCCTTTTACACATCAGGATGGGGGCGTCTAGTTCATTGCAGCCTTTACCGTGTCATAGAGACCGCTGGACCAGCCGAAATCGTTGTTCGTGTAGAACTTCTCTGCCGCGTTCTTGAAGCCCGCGAGCACCGTCTCCGAG
>JABZYJ010000331.1 GCA_015265235.1 Selenomonas sp.
ATCATCGGACTGCGCAAAGAATTTCCTGCGTACCCCATCGGCTTTTCGGATCATACGGAGGGCGACGCCGCTGCCATCGCCGCCGTCGCACTTGGCGCGGCACTCATTGAAAAACATCTGACGCTCGATCATACAAAGGTCGGCATGGATAACGGCATGGCGACCGAACCCGAACCGTTTGCCGCGCTCGTCGAAAAGTGCCGTATGGTGCAGCAGGGAATGGGGACGGAGGAACGCATCGTATACCCCGAGGAACTGGAACAGCGCAGAAAGATGCGGCGCAGCGTTGTCACAGCTTGCGACCTGCCCGCAGGTCATGTGCTCACGCGCGCCGACCTCTGTGCAAAGCGTCCGGGGACGGGAATTCCGCCGGATCGCATCGGTGCACTCGTCGGGATGACACTCAGGCACGCTGTCGCAGGCGATACCGTGTTGGAACAGGGAGACATTTTGGAGGATATAACATTATGACCAATATGGAAAAGTACACGAACGTATTCACCGAGCTCTTTGCAAGAGATGCGGACGAAGTAAAGAAGCTTCACTATCAGGATATTCTTGAATGGGACTCCGTTGGACACATGACGCTCATCTCAAGTCTTGAGGATGAATTTGATATCATGATGGAGACGGACGATATCATTGATTTTGAATCGTATGAGAAGGGCATTGAAATCCTAAAGAAGTACGGTGTCTCGTTCGATGTCTGAGCGCTCCCGGGGACAGAGTAGGTGAGACTATGCTATGGAATCTGTCAGCGTTTGAACGGCGTACAGCACTGATCGCCGCGCAGGGGACGATGACGTATGGAGATCTTTGCGCGGCGGCAGAGCGGATCGCTGCCCCGCTTCGGGAGCGCACGCTTGTCTTTCTCTTAGCGCGCAATTCACCTGCTGCGATTGCAGGCTATGTTGGCTTTCTTCAACATGGGATCGTACCCGTGATGGTGGATGCAGCGCTCGACACAGAACTGCTTATGGCGCTTCGAACGGCATATCGTCCGTCCTATGTATGGATTCCTGCAGAACGCGTGGCAGAGTTTGGTGCAGCTCGCGAAGTCCTGCATTGGGAGGAGTATGTACTTC
>JABZYJ010000332.1 GCA_015265235.1 Selenomonas sp.
GTGCTGTAATGATGCCGATGGGCAGGTCGCCTGCCGGCAGAAGGGTGCGCGCAAGCAGGTCGGCGACGACGAGAAAGAGCGCACCGAACAGCAGGGCGGCAGGGAGCAGGCGACGGTGGGATGCCCCCGTAAAGGAGCGCACGAGATGCGGGACGACAAGCCCGACAAAGCCGATGATGCCGCACGACGCGACGAGGACGCCCGTCAGCAGCGCGAGAAGCCCCATATAAAGACGCCGTTTTGCGCTTGCGTCGATGCCGAGCGTCACCGCCAGTTCCTCACCGAGCAGGAGCACATCGAGCGTGCGCAGTTGGGAGAGAAAGTAGACCGCGAGTGCAGTGACGATGAGGACGGGCAGGAAGAGACTGTGCCATTTCGCGTCGGCGAGACTGCCCATCGTCCAGAACGCGGCAGACTGCATGCCCTCCGCATCGGCGGCCATGTAGACGATGAAATTCGTCGCCGCCACGCAGAGGGCACTGATCGCTGCGCCTGCGAGCACGAGCTTTACCGTTGAGACGCGTCGATGAATGCCAGCCAGCAAGAGCACGGCGAGCGTGGCGAGAATTGCACCGAGGAAGGCGCAGCCCGGCACACCGAATGGGATCGCCGCTGAGCCGATCAGGATAGCGAGCGTCGCCCCGACGGACGCACCCGAGGCAATGCCGAGGATGAACGGCTCGGCGAGCGGATTTTGAACACTCGCCTGCATGACGACCCCCGCAAGCGCGAGACCAGCCCCCGCCGTCATCGCGAGTAAGACGCGCGGCACGCGCAGCGTCCAGATGATATCCGTCATGGCGGGATCAGCAGCAGGCGTGCTCCCCATGAGTTTTGCCACAATAATGTCGATCGTATCGTGGAGCGGCACGGTAACACTGCCCGTCGATATGGCGCAGACAGCGACGAGAGCAAGCAGAAGGGAGAGCGTCAATGGTGCGGTAAGCAGTTCTTTGGGGCGCAAGGAGACGTCCTTTCTTATTTTTTGAATAACAACTCACTAAATGAGAATGAAACTTATCCTTAGAATATAGAATTTTATCCATACTGTCAATGAAAAGTTGTGCGAATCTATTGAGGGG
>JABZYJ010000333.1 GCA_015265235.1 Selenomonas sp.
GTGTGCCATCGCCTCGCCCAGCCCGGATGTTGCTCCTGTGATCAGGATCGTCTTGCCCTGCAGACGCTGCATAGCCCCTCACCTCAGTTTTCTGTCAGATGTTGTTTCAAAATATCGGCGTGATGTTTTTGATGCAGGAAGAAGAAATTGACTTCCTGTGTCTCGTCTGTCATCTCCGAGAGCTCGACGAGGCCGTGATTGCGGAATGTCGTGCAGCAGTAGCCAAGTCCTCTCATATAGTCAATGATCTCGTTGGGATGATAGCCAAAGCGCTTTGCATGTTTTCGGAGCATTTCTGCGTAGACGATGGGATGTGAGGTCTCCAGCGTTTGGCGTGCGCCAAGGAGTACATCACGTTCAGCGCCCTCTACATCACATTTTAGAATGTGGACAGATGGGATGTGATGTACCGCACAGAAGTTGTCGACGGTATCGATCTTGCAGTGTACTTCCTGCATCTTGATCCGTCCTGTATACTCACCCTCCGGTGTGCTTTCGAGCGCGTAGTAGTCATCCTCGTTCGGGTGCATAGAGGCAGCCTCTGATGCCCCCGGGAGATAAAAGACGGCGTCGCCGGACTCTTTTGAAAAACCTATGTTATAAGATTTCACCTTTGTAGCAAGTGTCGGATTTAACTGAAAGTTCGCCTGCATTTTACGGTATGTGGTAGGGAGCGGCTCGAATGCGTAAATCTGTAGTTCTTTTGATTCCTGCGCCAGGTTGAGGCTGAAGATTCCGACGTTCCCACCAATATCAAAAATAACGCCATTCTCTGGCAGCAGTTCACGTAAGAAGTCAAAATCTTCCTGCTCGTAATCTCCTCGCATTGAAAACTCTGCTTCTGCCCTAGAGATAGTTTCTTCAAAGTCCATATAGCATCGGATGCCATCTGCCCCCCCCCCGCGTGCGTGGACAAATACGATACCGTCTGTGCGGATCTCTATACGTTTTGCGGCACTATTCCAAACGAGAACTTCTTGCAGTTCAGTCAAGATTTTCATTTTTTCACGGACAAGCCGCCAATAGATCCATTTTTGCAGTTTTCCTGCCTGAAAAGCCTTCGCCAGCTCTAAAAGTCTCAT
>JABZYJ010000334.1 GCA_015265235.1 Selenomonas sp.
GCCTCGGTAGCTCAGTTGGTAGAGCAGGGGACTGAAAATCCCCGTGTCAGTGGTTCGATTCCGCTCTGAGGCACCACTTATTATCCCTTGGGGACAGCGTCTGCGGCAGTCGCCGCTTGTGCTTTGCTGCTGGCGTAGCTCAATCGGTAGAGCAGCTGACTTGTAATCAGCAGGTTGGAGGTTCAAGTCCTCTCGCCAGCTCCATGCGGGTGTAGCTCAATGGTAGAGCCCCAGCCTTCCAAGCTGGTCACGTGGGTTCGATTCCCATCACCCGCTCCATTTTGCCTATCGCCGGGGTGGCGGAACAGGCAGACGCAGGGGACTTAAAATCCCCCGATCGAAAGATCGTACCGGTTCGATTCCGGTCCTCGGCACCAACTTTTATATCATGCGGTTGTGGCGGAATTGGCAGACGCGCTACTTTGAGGGGGTAGTGTTCACAAGACGTATGGGTTCAAGTCCCATCAACCGCACCATCTGAAGATCTACCGTCGTGGGTCTCCACGGCGGTTTTATTTTATGTCATGAAGTATGCTCACACTTTGTTTTATCTGTCGTTCCTATGATTTTTCAAGGAAAACAGGTATAATAGCGATAGATATATTGTGTGGGAGGTGCGCTGATGAAGGTATTGCATTTCGTGATTCTCCTCTGCGTGCTTGTCTTTCCGCTGCGTGCCTTCGCCGCCGCCCCTGATCTCCCTGCGCTGCTCTTTGTCGAGGCGGCGGCGTCCGAGGCGGCCTACAGCGGGGAGCTCTCTGAGCTCCTGCGTGCGCGGCTGACGGCGGCGGGATGGGAGATCGTTGGCGCTGAGACCGTGGGGCACCGCGGAACGGTTGGACGTTTCTTTCACATGGTGCGCCGTGATGCCGATGGGGCAGAGCTGCATCTTATCGCTTTTCCCGGGACGGAGCGCGGCAGCGATATATGGACAGATCTGCGAATGAAACGCGCGGCGTTCGGCGGGCACGCGCCGGCGGAGTTCCTCGCGGTGCGCGATACGCCAAAGGAAGAGCGGGGCGGGATGCCGCTGGTTCACCGCGGGTTCCTCGACTACTGTCAGGCGGCACTCTTTACGGA
>JABZYJ010000335.1 GCA_015265235.1 Selenomonas sp.
ACAACAATGCGGTCATTCGCACGGATGTCAACAGCAGGATCACAGCAGAGCCGCAGATCGACAAACACACTCACCGCGCGCTCTGTCTTGTTCGTCGTGAGGTCTTTGCCATACTGTGAAAGCTTGCAGGGAAGTTTCTCGTAGACCGGCGTCTCCTCCTCGGCGTAGTCATCCGAACCGTCTACCGCCTGCACCTGTTGGAGACGGTACACGTCCGCGCAGTCATGGTACATCATGCGGCGCAGGATCCCCTTGAGGCTCATGGCAGGCTCACCACCTTACGCCAACGGTTGAGCTTCGGCTTGAGCGTTGCAAAATCCAGATCGGCAAGACACCCCGTCGGGTCGATGTTCGACACGGCAAATTTGAATTCCGTATCGTCCATCTTGACACTCGATAGCGGTCCCGACGCCTGCACACCGAGTTCATCACTCGCCATATCCTCATCCGCGAGCCGCTTGCGGATAAGATCAACCGCTGAATAGACGAGCGGCTCAGGGAAATCCGCTCGGTGACAGTAGTCAAGAATGTCCGCAACAAGCTTCTCGACGTAAAAGGAGAGCAGCGCTTCACTCAGCGGACGGCTCTCCAGTAGGCGTACCTTCTCCGTGATCACCCGGATCGCTTCCTGCTTTTCCACCTCGCGCACCTCCCTTCGTGCCGCCCTTCCCTGCGTCGTTCTGAACGGGGTCAGAGGGCTTCTCCTCCTTCGGACGGAATCCCTGTGTCTTGTAGATGACCTCGTAGGCGGTTTCTGTCGCCGTGATGGTCACGCCGTCTTTTTCGTATTCCTGAAAATCCATGTCGTATCCTCCTTACGCTTTCGGCTTGAGTGCAGCGAATGCGTTCTCCTTAACCGGCAGGAACCCGAGGCGCATCGTTACCTTGATCGCCACCATGTCATTCTCAGCAAGACTCAGGGGCTTGCCGTCGCTCATTGTAACCGACTGCAGCGTTGCCTCGCGCAATGTCTCATACTGAATCTGATCGCGGATGCCGATGATGGAATATTTCCAGTCGCCCGCAATCGCACGCGCCTTCGTCTTGTCCCATGCGCCATTACGCGCAAACTCGATCGGC
>JABZYJ010000336.1 GCA_015265235.1 Selenomonas sp.
CGTCTTGACAGTATCGTAGATGCCCATGCCGATGCCCGCTGCACCCGCCATTTGCATGGACGTGTTGATCATCATGCCGCCCGCCATACCGGAGAGCGCGCCGCCCGCTTTTCCTGCGAGTCCAGACGCTACACCTGCCGCACCACTGAGGTTCTGACGGACGTTGACCGTCGCCGTGTAGGCTTTGCCAGATAGAGAGCCGAGCATACCCTTAATGCCTGTGATTTTCTCGGTCGCCTTGTCCTTGATGCTGAGCGTAGGAGCATAAGTGCCGCGCAAACCACTGAGTTCTGTCTTCGCCTTATCTGCCTTCGCGGCAAGTGCGACGGCAGACATGGCAGCCTTTTTCATTGCGCTCTCGGTATGGTCAAGCCCTGCAGATGCGCCTTCGGCGGCACTCTTGACCCCGCTGAGACTGTCCTTCGCCTTCTTGGTCTTGCCCGACAGCTCATCCTTGACACGCAGGATCGCAGATATGACATAATCGCTCATCGCAGATTTAACCCCCTTCCTGCCGCAAGCAGCTTCAGTTCCTCGATATACTGTCGCTCTTCGCGTGCCATCGCTTCATAGCAAAATATCTTCTCCACTTCGGAGAGCGTATAAAAATAGTCCAGTGTGTGACCTCTGAGGACAAGGAAGGCGACGGTGCGCGCCTCCCAGTCCTCCTCGATCAGTTTTTTACGTCTTCGTGCAGATCGGCACGGATGTTCTTGCCGTAGCCCGCCAGCTCCATGATCTTACGCCCGACGGCGGGGATCTCACCAGGGTCAAAAATCTTCTCTACAATATCCGTCGGTTCAAGACAGTCGTACGCCTCAAGGAGCTGCGGATCGCGCAGATTCGGGTCGACAACATAGCCAATAATGAGATGCGCGTCCGAATCCTCGAGTTTGAGAAGCTCGGCAACGTGCGAGCGCGTTGGCATCTTCACCGTGAGGATGCCCACCGAGGTCTCGATGTCGTACTTCTGCTTCTTACGCTGCGTCAGCGCCTCTTTCTTTGCGATAAGGTCTTTGATTGATACTGCCATTTGTATTCCTCCCATAAGAATGCCCCGCAGCAAC
>JABZYJ010000337.1 GCA_015265235.1 Selenomonas sp.
GTAAACACAAGATACGAACCAGCAAAAAAGCACCTACCATAACAGCAGGCGCCGATATTCAGTTTTTATTGAACGGATCACATCGCGCTAACAGATCAGGTATCCCCCCGCAAAATCTCCAAGTACTCCGCATACGAATAAATCCGTGTTTTGCCGACCTGCGTCTGCTGCTCCAAGATCCCCTTTTCGATCAGTACCGCAACGGCACGCGAGACGGCGTTATAGGATGTTCCCAGTACCTCGGCAGTCTTTTTCACTTCAATCATAGGATGTGCTTCGAGGTAGGAAAAGAGTTTTGTCAGTGTGGTAAGCTGCTTTTTATTCGTCCCATCCGTGAGCACGGTCACATTCTTTTCATGAAGCGCATGCAGATCGTCGATCGCCGCTACAGCATCCGCTGCTGACACCGCAACCGCACGCAGAAAGAACAGGATCCACTGCTCATAATTCCCGGTGCGCCGTACCTCGGTCATACGATCATAGTATTCGATACGGTTTTGCTTCAGGAAATAGGAGATGTAGAGTGCAGGCGTACTCAGGAGATTTTGCTCCATCAGGAAAAGCGTAATCAACAGCCGTCCGATGCGTCCATTCCCATCAAGAAAGGGATGAATCGTCTCGAACTGATAGTGAACGAGTGCCGTACGAATCAGTGGATCGAGTGTGTCCTCTGCGTTCATATACGCCTCAAGTGCGGACATCGCCGCATTCATATCCTCTACATTCGGCGGAATGTAGCGCGCGTTTTTGAGCGTACTGCCCGTTCCGCCAATCCAGTTCTGCGTGCGCCGAAACTCACCGGGATATTTCTCCTGCCCACGCACGCCTTCCATCAGAACGCCGTGCATCTCACGAATCAGACGACTGCAAAGTGGCAGCTCTCTGCGACGGCGTAGTGCGAACTCCGTCGCACGGATGTAGTTCACAACGTCCGCAACATCCCGATTGGCATTTACGTCCACGAGCGGATCGAGCACATCCTCAAGTGTCGCCTGTGTCCCCTCAATCTGGGAGGAGAGCAGAGCTTCCTTGCGAACGTACATGGAGACA
>JABZYJ010000338.1 GCA_015265235.1 Selenomonas sp.
GATATAAGCACCGTTGCAGCAGACAACAGGCGCATCCGAACCGATCAGGCGGGCAAAATGCAGTGCCGAACGGAGCATGCGTCCCGTCGCAATCGTGACGGTGACGCCGCGGGCCATTGCACGCGTGAGGACGTCTTTTGTATGTGCAGTGATTTTCTTGTCTGATGTGAGAAGCGTCCCGTCCAGATCAAGTGCAATGAGTTTGATCGCCATGATTCAGCCCCTGTTCATCGGCACGGGCGCGTCCGCTCCCATGCCCAGCACATAACGGTAGATCGCCGCCGCAAGTCCGTTCTCCGTGCAGGAGAGCGTCTCATAGTCGGCCGCTTTCTTCACCTCGGGAAACGCATTGCCCATCGCCACGCTCGTGCCCGCCGCCTTCAACATCGGCAGATCATTGTACGCGTCACCGATCGCCATCGTCTCCTCGATCGCAATGCCTAGCTTCGCCGCAAGCGCCGTAAGCGCTGATGCCTTCGAAATGCCCTTGGGCACGATCTCGATCAGGCGGTCTGCGGAGCGCGTTACATCCACATCCGCGCCGAAGGCCTCCATAAGAGCATCCGCGCGCTCCTGCGTCACAGCGCCCCCCTGTGTCACGAGGAGCAGCTTGCAGTTGCCCGCAGCATGTGCGAACAGGCCGTTCCAACCGACCGCCTGCCCCGCAAGCTTCTGTGAGTTCTCGTAGAAGCACGACTCATCGCATGACTCAACATAGCGCAGACAGCCGCCGCTGTATATCTGAATGTACCAGTCCCGCGCGCGGCAGAACGCAATGATATCATGCGTGACCGCGGCATCCATCGTATGTTCCTCATAGATGCGCCCGCTCGGGCTCTTAATGAGGCCGCCGTTGTACGAGATGATCGGCACATCCACGCCAAGCGCCGCGGCGACCGGCAGCGCCGCCTCGAACATGCGCCCCGTCGCGATTGTCACCACAACGCCTGCCTCCGCAGCACGGCGCACCGCCGCAATATTCTCTGCCGAGACAATATTCCCGTCCGGCAGCATCGTCCCATCCAAATCCGATACGAACAGTTT
>JABZYJ010000339.1 GCA_015265235.1 Selenomonas sp.
CGCTTCTCGCTGATGGTGGGCGGAATCAGATGCGGGTTGAACTCGGTGACGTTCTCGTCGAGGAGCCGGATAAGACGGCTCTTCTTACGGATGAGGAGATCACAGCAGTTATTGCAGCATTCCCCCAGTCATGGCGGCGTGCGAAGTTCGAGCTGATAAAGAGCATCCTCTATCGCTTTGCGCCCGAGGTGGATACGCGCTCCGGTCCCGTTCAATGGTCGCTCAGTCAGCGATACGCACAGTGGAAAGCCCTCTATGAGGAACTGAAAAAGGAACTGTCGATCAGCTGCTCTCTGCCGGAACTTCCGGGCACACAGCATCGTCCGCCGTATTTCTTCGAGGGAATGCACGACAACAGGACGGAGCGGGGGCGGTCGTTATGTACCTAAGACCGGGAAGCCTTTTTCATCAGTTCGTCGTCGAGCGCAAGTCTCTGAAAACGATGGACAACGGACGCGCAAAGGCGGTGTTTCAACCGACGTTCAGCGTCGTGCGCGGCGTTCTCTCTGATGCAAAGACATCGGAGATCCTGCGGTGGAAAGCCTTGCAGCATCCCGTGACGCATACCATCGTTCAGCATTACGGCGAACCCGCCGCAAAAGAGGGTGATCGACTGGTGCACGGCGGGCGGTATTTCTACGTATGCGGCGTAGATAACGCATCCATGCTTGGCATTTTCACAATTTACTACGTCGAGGAAAGGAGTGACCGCGTTGAGTAGTGTGAATGAAACCATTCGCGCGTTGGAGGCGGAGGTTCACGATGAAGTGCAGAGCCTCAACCGACAGGCGCGGTCGCATGCGTTCCGCGCCGTCAATGCCATGCAGGGAGCGGCGTATGACGTGCTCGGGCAGGATGGTACCGGGCGTGTCTATCGTCGTGGAGCAAAGGGCGTGCATACGGCATCAGCGCCGGGCGCAGCACCCGCACCAGATACGGGCAATCTGCGCCGTAATTGGCGGAGGTTCGTCCTCGCCGAAGGGAGCGGAAAGGGCGTGCGGATTGTTTGTCGTATCAAGAGCGACATGCCTTACG
>JABZYJ010000033.1 GCA_015265235.1 Selenomonas sp.
CTTCCTGCACGTTGATGAATCCTTAACCGTCACATGTGACAGTCCTCCGCAGGCCATCTCCCTTCTCCCTTTCACCGAGGAGTGCACCGGCATCACGACAAATGGACTGCGATGGGAGCTGAACCATGCACAGATACACACGCACTCTTCCACGACAATCAGCAACGTCCTCGCCGAGGGCAACACAGAGCATCGCTTCTCCGTCGCCCTCGGGAGCGGCATCCTCGGGGTCTATCTCTGTCATAAAGAATAAAGGAAGCAACTCAATTCTATGAACATCAACATACCGCAGACCTATTTCAGCAAACTCATGCGTGCCGTCGTCGAGTTTGAACTCATCGACAACGGTGATCGCATCCTCATCGGTGTCTCCGGCGGGAAGGACAGCATCTTTCTCACCTATGCACTCGCCATCCTGCGCGAACGGCTGAAGAAAGCCTTCACCATCGCCGCATTCACCGTCAACCCACAGTTCGACGATCCCTTTGACACCGATGCGATTGCGGCGTTCTGCCAGAGCCTCGGCGTTCCGTACGAGGTCGTTGACGTTGACATTGCCGGAGCAATCGCAGAGCAGGAGGAAAAAAGCCCCTGCTTTACCTGTGCCTTCTTCCGCCGCGGTGCAGTCAACCGCTACGCAAAGGAACATCACATGAACAAGGTCGCCTACGCGCACCATCATGATGATGCCGTGGAGACCTTTCTCATGAGCCTGTTCTACTCAGGACAGCTCAACACCTTCCGCCCCAAGACCTACCTCGACAAGACGGGCATCACCGTCATCCGTCCGCTCGTCTACTTTCGTGAGCAGGAGATCATCGACGCCATCCCCCTGCACGGCTTCACTCCCATCCCGTCGCCATGTCCGCACAATGGAAACACCACACGGCAGACCGTCAAAGAGCTCATCGCACGCCTCAGTGCGGAGAATCCAAGCCTCTACAGTCACCTCGCCGCTGGGATGCGCGAAGGCGCCCTCGGCGAACTCTGGCCTGCGAGCAAAACCCGCAAAGAGATGGAGCACACCTACCGCGCCTTTATGGCGAATACATAAGAAGAATTGCTGGAGAGTAAAATGAATATCGACAACATGTTTTCCTGCCAATCATTTTTATATCTTTCCAAGAAAGCAGCCAGGGCCTTGGACAATATTCCTGCCAGCGGATTCATCTCCATTCATGACACAGAAGCGCTGCGTAAAATTGCAAAATACATTGGGTATGAGGACATCGAAGGAGCGATTCTGCTGGATTATTATGATCAGCACATATTGACGTTACACGAGTGGGATTACATCGACGTGTTATGGAATAACATGGCTGAATCAGTGGATGAATGCCTGCACACAGGTGAAGCGGTGTGCAGTTTTTGGGGATGTCCGTGTGAAATCCATCTTATCGCCCATGAAAATGATTTTATCAAGGTTTATACGAATTGGAACAAGAAAAATTACTGGCTGCCGAAAAAGGAGTTTTTCACGACGATTCTCCTCGGTGCCAATGAATTCTTCCGTTGTTTAAGCTCTCCTCCATGGCAGCACAGAACGTACGAACCAACAATTTCCCATAATTTTGACATCATGGGCAAAGTCGCAAAATACGGTGACAGTCGGTGGCGTGATGGTTAGGATAATCTGTAACATCTGTGCAAAATTTGATGGATAGCTTCCCCCCGCTCCGCACTTTTCTCAATAAACAAGAGCTCCGCAGGTCGGTTTCTGTTGCCGATATGCGGAGCTTTTATTCTGTTATCCCTCTCCGCCGCCTGCACCGAGGGTGCGCGTGACGCGGTAGACGTCCTTGAGCTGGCGGACACGCGTCATGACTCGCTCGATCTGGTCGATGTTGCTGACGCTGAGTCCGAGCTGGACGGTGGAGGTTTTATTGCGGCGGTTCGGCGTGGCGTTGATGGTCTGGATGTTGATCTTCATCTCAGACGGCACGGCGAGGATCTCGGCGAGCATCCCGTTGCGGTCGTTGCAGATGATCTCAATGCCGACGGTGTACTCCTTGTCCAGACCGATGTCCCAGCTCACCTCGATCATGCGTGTAAACTCGGTGTCGTTGAGGACGTTCGGGCAGTCGGAGCGGTGCACGGAGACGCCGCGTCCGCGCGTGATGTAGCCCGTGATTGGGTCGCCCGGGACAGGGTTGCAGCAGCGCGCGAGGCGGACGAGGTAGCCGCCCTCCCCTTCGACGAGGACGCCATGACTTGCCTTTTTCCGCTTGCCGCGCCGTGGCGCCTTGAGCTCCGAGAGCATCTGCGATACCTCGGGCGGTGTGCTGTCCTTGATCGCCTGCTGATAGAGCTCTATCAGCTTCGTCATCGCTCCGCGCAGGCTGACACCGCCGTAGCCGAGTGCGGCGAGCAGATCATCCTCGCTCTGTACATTGAGCTTTTCCGCGACCTTGGCAAGTCGTCCATCCGTCATGAGATCCTTTGCCGCATAACCGAGCCGCTTTGCCTCGTCGCGGATGAGGGTCATGCCGCGCTCGATGTTCGCCTCGCGGTTCTCCCGTTTGAACCACGCGCGTATCTTGCCGCGCGTCGCCGAGGAGGCAACGGTGTTCAGCCAGTCGGGGCTCGGCCCGCCGCTCGCCTTGTTCGTGACGATGGAGACGATGTCGCCGTTCTTCAGCTTGTATTCGAGCGGCACAATCTTCCCATTGACCTTTGCACCGACGCAGTGATGCCCGATCTCCGTGTGGATGTGATAGGCAAAGTCGATGGGGTTCGAGCCTTTCGGCAGGTCGATGACATCGCCGCGCGGCGTAAAGACAAAGACCTCGTCGGAGAATACGTCGAGCTTCAGTGCCTCAAAGAATTCCTTCGGATCATCGTATTCCTTCTGGAGGCTGACCATCTGACGCAGCCACGACATCTTTTGATCGTTCTCATCGCCCGCGCCGACGCTCCGCCCTGCCTCCTTGTACTTCCAGTGCGCCGCGATACCGAACTCGGAGATCTGGTGCATCGCCTTGGTTCGGATCTGGATCTCGAGCGGATCCCCCTCTGTCATGACGGTCGTATGCAGGGACTGATAGCCGTTGGACTTCGGCATGGCAATATAGTCCTTGAACCGTCCCGGGATTGGCTTCCACATTGCGTGGATGACGCCGAGCACACCGTAGCAGTCCTTGACCGTCGAGACGAGGACGCGCACGGCTGAGAGGTCGTAGATCTCATTGATGCTCTTGTTGTCCCGCTTCATCTTGCGATAGATGCTGTAAAAATGCTTCGCGCGCCCCTTGATCTCCGCCTCGATTCCCGCCGCCTCAAGCTGGGCACGGATCTTTTGAACGGCATCCTGAATGAATTCCTGCCGTTCACGCCGCTTCTGCTTTACCTCCTCCACCAGAGTATAGTATGCCTCCGGTTCCAAGTACCGCAGGCAGAGATCCTCAAGCTCTGCCTTAATGCCGGAGATGCCGAGGCGATTGGCGAGCGGCGCATAGACTTCGAGTGTCTCCCGCGCGATGCGCTGGCGTTTGTCCTCGCGCATATATTTCAGCGTGCGCATATTGTGCAGGCGATCAGCGAGCTTAATCATGATGACGCGGATGTCCTTCGCCATAGCGAGAAACATCTTGCGGTAGTTCTCGAGTTTGACGTCCTCCTTGGACATGGACTCAATGCGCCCGAGTTTCGTCACGCCGTCGATGAGCGTCATGACGTTCTTTCCGAATACCTCCTCGATCTCCTCGAGGGTGGTCTGCGTATCCTCCACCACGTCGTGCAGGAACGCGGCGCATATCGTCTCATCGTCAAGATGGAGTGTCGTAAGGATATAGGCGACGTGCATGGGGTGGACGATATATGGCTCGCCCGAGACACGTTCCTGTCCCCGATGGGCGTTCGCCGCAAATTCGTAGGCGCGTACGATTTTATTGATATCCGCGTTCGGCTGATATGCGGCAATCTTCTCCAAGATCATATCGAGTGTCACGGGTTTCAGTTCATCCGACATCTGCTGCCGCCTCCTTTCTCTCCTGATGCCGACGATAGGTCGGTGCATCCATCAGCTCCATTTTACCCCGCGGCGGAATAAAATTCCACCCCTCAGGCGATACATTCAGCACGCCGAGCTCCAAAAATATCTGCAGGGCGCAGTCCATCGTGTAGTGCGAGATATGTTCCATCGTGTAGGAAAAGCGGTGGGTAAGCACCGGTGCACCCCCCCGTATCGTCCCATCCTCCGCCGCAAGAGAACGCAGAAAGGCATAGATCCTGCGCAGCAGTTCCCGCTCTGGAAAGATGCGCTCGTGGGCGGCGGGCGTGACGGTATCCACCATGCACTGCACGGAGCGTTCACCCTGCCACTCGTTGATGCTCGGCGTATAGGCGAGGTCGCTGTCCTCCTCCGTCAGCACTGTCGCGAGATCGCCCGCGTTCCAGTAAAGTGCCGTGATATGATGCTCCCGCGTGCCGATGTCCATGCGCAGATGCTTTCCCTCCGCACCGATGGACGATGCCTTCTGCGGACGCACGTTCCGCACGCCGAAGATTGGGCGTGGATTTCCCATCCCGTACGGCTCCAGCAGAGCCAGTTCCTCCACTGTCTCAATGGTCCAGTCCGCGGGAGCGGCAAGAGCCGAAATGGCGACCTTCGGGATAAAGTCCTGCGCGGTCAGTCTGGTGCGCACTGCCTCCGAAAAGGCACGGCGAAAGTCCGGGAGACGCTCACAGGAGAGTGTCAGCCCTGCCGCCATTGCGTGTCCGCCGAACTGGATGAGTGTGTCACGACAGGCGGAAAGCGCCTCGTAGAGATGCAGTCCCGCGATACTGCGGCATGAGCCCTTATAGACATCGTCCCGCCGCGTGAGGACAATGCTCGGTCGATAATATTTTTCGACGAGGCGAGATGCCACGATGCCGATCACGCCCGCGTTCCATTCCTCTCCTGCCACGACGATGGCAGGAACATCAGGGGTAAAATCCGCCAGCTGCAGCTCCGCCTCCGCCAAGATGTCCTGCTCCAGATCACGCCGCTCCGTATTGAGTGCATTCAGCTCCCCTGCCATGCGGGCGGCACACGCCGTATCCTCGGTCAGAAGGAGCTCTGCCCCATGACGCGCTGTCTCTATACGGCCTGCCGCATTGAGACGCGGGGCAAGCTGGAATCCAACCTGTCCCGTGTTGATGCTCTTGTCCCCCAGTCCCGCGACCTCGATAAGGGCGCGTATGCCGACACAGGGGTGCTCTGCCATCTGCTGCAGCCCCATCTGCACGATTTTTCGGTTCTCTCCGACGAGCGGCACAAGATCGGCGACCGTGCCGAGTGCCGCGATGTCCAGATGCTCTGCAAAGGGCTCCTTTCCCTCCATCTGCCAAAGTGCCTGAACGAGCTTTAACGCGACACCGACACCTGCGAGATTCTTCTCCGGGTAGGAACAGTCCGCGCGATGCGGATTCATCACAGCATAGGCAGGCGGGAGCATCGGCCCCGGCAGATGATGATCCGTGATGACGATGTCCATACCGCCCGCTGCCTCTGCCACAGTATCCACCGAAGCAATTCCGCAGTCCACTGTCACAAGAAGGCGGCAGCCCTCCCCCGCGATCTGCTGCAGGGCATCTGCGTTCAGCCCATAGCCCTCTGTGAAACGGTTCGGGATATAGTAGGAGACATTTCCGCCGAGCGCGTGGATGCTCCGCATCAGGAGAGCGGTTGCCGTCATGCCGTCCACATCATAGTCCCCGTAAATCACGATCGGCTCGCCACGGCGGACGGCACGCAGGACGCGCTCCGCCCCACGCTCCATATCCGCCATGAGTAAGGGATCATGAAACGGCGTATCCGCAGGGTGGAGAAAGGCGTGCGCTTCCTCTGCCGTGCGGATGCCGCGCTGCCAAAGGAGCTGTCCGATGATGGGCGTGACGCCGATCTCTGCGGCGAGCGCGTCCCCCTCGTCCGTATGCTGTGCGACGATCCATTCTTTCAGCACGTTTTTCTCCTCCTCTTCCCACCTTATCAAAAGAGCCTGCTCAGCGACCCGAGCAGGCTCTTTACCTATGAAATCACTCCGCCGCTGCAGGTTTTACCGCGGGGCGGCGATGCTCCGTCCGATTGCGCAGCTCAATCCAGAGCTGGCTCGCAATGAAGATGGAGGAATAGCAGCCGACCGCAAAGCCGATGAGCAGTGCAAAGGCAAAGTCCTTCGTCGTCTCGCCGCCAAACCAGTACAGGGCGAACGTCGTGAACAATACGGTGAACACCGTATAGAGCGAGCGGGTCAGCGTCTGATAGATGGAGCGGTTGACCAGCTCGTTCACATCCCCGCCGCGGCGGAAATGCAGTTTCAGATTCTCACGGATACGGTCAAAGATAACGATGGTATCGTTGATGGAGTATCCGACAATCGTCAGCAGAGCAGCGATAAACGAGGAGTCAATCTGCCGCTGTGTGAACGAAAAGACCGCCATGACGATGATGATGTCATGGATGAGCGCGAGCACGGCCGACACACCAAAACGCCACTCGAAGCGATACGCAACATAGAGGATGATGAGTGCCCATGAGATCACGAGTGCAAGCACGGCGTTCGTGATTAGCTCGCCGCCGATGGTCGCACCGACCTTCTCCTCGCGAAGCACCGTATAGGGACCGACATCCTGCATGAGTGATGCCATGACCTCTTTGCGCTGGTTCTCCTCGAGGTCGATCGTGCGGATCATGACGTTCTCAGAGGCATCAATTCCCGCCTCTGCGCCTGCAAACTGGATCGTGCTGCCGTCCAGATCATACTTTGCGAGGCTGCTGCGTACCTCCTGCAGGGTCACAGGCTGCTCAAAGCGCAGATCCATGATCGTACCGCCCGTGAAGTCGATGCCGAAGTTGAAGCCGCGCACGCACATGCAGATAATCCCCGGGATAATGACGAGCAGCGAGATCAGAAACCATATTTTGCGATGTCCTGCGATATCGAACTTAGGCATTCTTCTCAGCCCCCTTCTTTCCCCCGAGCATGAAGCCCGTCGCACCATAGAGGCGCGGATTCTCTGACAGTTTCGAGTTGATCATCAGCTTGAGCATGAACTGCGTCAGCGTGATCGCCGTGAACATGGAGAGAATCGTGCCGACGCCGAGCGTGATGGCAAAGCCGCGTATCGTCCCCGTCCCGAGGAAGAAAAGCACGCCCGCCGCGATCAGCGTCGTGACATTCGAGTCAAAGATCGTCGTGAATGCACGCTTGAACCCCGCGTCCATGGAAAGGCGCAGAGACTTTCCGTTGATCTGATACTCCTCCTTGAAGTGCTCAAAGATGAGCACGTTCGCATCCACCGCCATACCGATGGAGAGAATGATACCCGCGACGCCCGGAAGTGTCAGGGTCGCATCCATCAGGTAGAGGATGCTGAGCAGCATGATCGTATATGCCATCAGTGCCACGTCGGCGATGAATCCCGAGAAATGGTAGAAGAAAATCATGAAGATGACGACCGCACCAAGGCCAACCGCAAAGGCGAACTGAGACTTGTCCTTCGAGTCCTGTCCGAGCGTCGGACCGACCGTACGCGTCTCGATGATCTCGACCTTCACGGGCAGTGCGCCGCTGCGCAGGACGACGGCGAGGTTCTGTGCCTCCTCGAGCGTCTTCTGCCCCGTGATCTCCGCACGCCCGCCGAGGATCGGCTCGCGTACGTTCGGCGCAGTGAGTACCTCTCCGTCGAGCAGGATCGCAATCGTACGCCCGACGTTCTTCATCGTCAGGTCGGCAAATTTCTGTGCGCCCTCATCCGAGAACTCGAGGTTGACGACGTTCTGCCCCGTCTGCGGATTCGTCGATGCCTGTGCATCCTTCAGATCGGTACCGGTCAGGACGGTGTTGCCGTCCTCATCACGGAACTCGAGCATCGCCGTCTTGCCGATGGTCTTGATTGCCGCATCGGGATCCTTGACGCCCGGCAGCTCGATGATGACGCGCCGCTCCCCCTCACGCTGGATGATCGGTTCGGTGAGGCCAAGTGCATTGACGCGCTTCTCCATGATCGCCACCACGCGGTTCATCGCATCGTCGTTGACCTGCGCCTGCTCCGTATCGACCGCCTCCAGGACGACGTGCGTACCGCCCTGCAGGTCAAGCCCCTGTCGGATGGAGCTCGCAAGCGGCCGAACACACACGAAAAAAGCTGCGATGATGACGGCGACCGTAATCACCAGCTTTAACAGACTATGTTGTCTCAACAGCCTTTACCCCTCTCTCACTCTGCCGTTTCGGCAGTCCATGCTGCGCCGCTCGGTTAGAATCCGATCGACGCGTGCATCCCATGCCGCCATGGGAACGGCGGGAACGATCTGGAAATCGAATGCCAGAACGAGACGTTCCGCATGCGTCGCACGCGGCAGGAAGCGGTCATAATATCCGCCGCCCAGTCCCAGCCGTCCACCGCCTGCATCAAACGCTGCACCGGGGACGATGACGACATCGATCTCCTCGGGCAGAATCCGCGCCCCACGTGCAGGATCAGGCGTCGGTATATCAAATGCACCGTGGGTCAGAGCATCCATGGCAGGCAGTTCCCGTGGCTCCATCGTGCCGCGCCCCGTGATCTCAGGCAAAGCGATGCGTGTTCCTGCAGAGATCAGCTCCTCCATCAGCGGAAAGAGGTCGATCTCTTCCGGCATGGATGCGTAGAGCATGACCGTCCCTGCCTGCTTCAGCTTCGGCAGGACCTGCCCCGTGATGACGCTGCCCGCGTGCGCCCGCTGCTCCGATGATAATGTACGGCGCCGTCTCAGCATCTCCTGCCGCAGAGCCTTTTTCTCAGCACGTATATCCTCTGCCGTCACAACGGATTTACTCCTGTCCCTCATTCACCCCGCTGATCGCAGAGCGCTCAAAAACGATGCTGACGTTCTCGCCGACACTGAGGGTAACGGTTTTCTCATCAATCGCCGTAATCTTGCCATGCATTCCGCCGAGCGTAATGACCGCATCGCCGACCTTCAGACGGCTGAGCATCTCCTCACGCTTCTTCTGTGCCTGCTTCTGCGGGCGGTAGAGGAGGAAGTAAAAGAAGAGCACCAGTATAACAATCGGGCCCCACGAACTCAGCTGTGCCATCATTTCTGCATCCATAAAAACAACTCCTTCACTTATTTCTTATGATAGTGACTCATAAAGTCCTGATAAAACGATAAAAACGTCCCATCCAAAATTGACGCACGCATCCGCCGCATGAACTCCTGCAGGAAGTAGAGGTTGTGCAGGGAGAGCAGCCGCAGTCCAAAGATCTCCTGCGCCCGTACGAGATGACGGATGTACGCACGCGTGTACCCATTGCGGCAGGCATAGCAGCCGCAGCCGTCCTCCATGACGGTATGGTCATGCGCATACGCCGCGTTCTTCATCACGAGCCGCCCCGTCCACGTCATCGCCATGCCGTTGCGCGCCACGCGCGTCGGGAATACGCAGTCAAACATGTCGATGCCGTGCCGTACCCCCGTGAGGAGGTAGTCGGGCGTCCCGACGCCCATGAGGTAGCGCGGTTTCTCCTCGGGCAGAAGCTCTGTCGTATAGGAGAGGATCTCCTCCATCAGCGCATGCGGCTCGCCGACACTCAGCCCGCCGATGGCATAGCCCGGCAAATCAAGCTCCGTTACGGCGGCGGCGTGCCAGGCGCGCAGGTCGCGGTACATCCCGCCCTGCACAATGCCAAAAAGCCCCTGCCCCTCCGCGCTCGCCATCGCATCGCGGCAGCGGATGAGCCAGCGCTGTGTGCGCTCCGTCGAGGCCTTCGCATAGTCATGATCGGCAGGATACGGAATACACTCGTCGAACGCCATGACGATATCCGAGCCGAGTGCGCGCTGCACCTCCATCGACACCTCGGGCGAGAGGAATTTCTTCGACCCGTCAATATGCGAGCGGAACGTCGCCCCCTCCTCGGTGATCTTGCGCAGGTCGCCGAGGCTGAACACCTGAAATCCTCCGCTGTCCGTGAGGATCGCTCCGTCCCAGTGCATGAAGCGATGCAGTCCGCCCGCCTCCCGCACAAGCTCCATTCCGGGGCGCAGGAAGAGATGATAGGTATTGCTGAGGATGATCCCCGCGCCGAGATCACGCAGCTCATCGGGTGAAACGCCCTTGACGGACGCCTGTGTCCCCACCGGCATGAAAATCGGTGTCGGAAAACTCCCATGCGGTGTGTGAATGACCCCGGCACGCGCTCCCGTCGCAGGATCTTTCCGAATCAGCTCATAGGTAATCGCTGTCAATCATCCACCTCCACGCCTGCCAAATTCTCTCTATGGGCGAAAACTCGTCCCATTCGCAACACTACTATATTATGTGTCGTGCCCGACATTGTCAAGCCGATTCGCGACAATTCAATGAGCAAATCTCCAAATTTTACCGACCATAGCATTTATCATAGAGCCGAAATCGGTCAAAATATGGCATCATGCCATGCAGTGTGGTATACTTGCCATGATTTATCGTGTGCAGGAGGTAGGAATGTGCGAATTGTAGTAGCAGGCGCGGGGCAGCTCGGATACAGTATTGCCTCGCTGCTCTCGGAGGAGGGCATGGATGTCGTCGTGGTGGACGGCGTGTCAAAGCAACTGGAGGCGGCAAAGACGACGCTCGACGTACTCACAGTCGAGGCAAATATCGCGAGCCCCATAACGATGAACGATCCCGACATCAACAGTGCGGACATTCTCATCGCGGTGACGGAGAGCGACGAGGTGAACATTGTCGCCTGTGTCCTCGCGAAGAAACACGGCATTCGTCATACGATTGCCCGTATCCGCGATATGAAGGTCACGGTGGAGGCAGGAAAGTACCTCAAGGAAAATTTTGACATTGATCTCGTGCTGAACCCCGAGCTCATCACGGCGAACGAAATCAACCGCATCCTCATGACCCCTGCCGCACTCAATGTGTAGGATTTTGCACAGGGCAAGGTGCAGCTCTTCGAGACGCGCATCCGCCGCCATGCGCCGATCGCCCGCATTCCACTCAAGGACTTGACCCTGCCGCAAGGCGTTCTGGCAGGGCTGATCTTCCGCGACCATCGGATGATTATCCCCCACGGCGACGATATGTTCCTCCCGGGCGATAATGCCTACTTCATTGGCCTGCAGGAACGGATCGAGGAGTTCAGCCAGAGCCTCGTGCCCAGCGACACGAAGAAGCTCGCACGCGTTGCCATCATCGGTGCGGGGCGGACAGGACGAGCGCTGGCACTCATGCTCGAGCGCCAAGGGGTGCAGGTAAAGGTGATTGACCGCAGCCGCGAGCGCTGTGAGCTGCTCGCGGGGATGATGTCGACAGGCCTCGCGATCTGCGGCGACGGCACGGACATGGATCTCCTGATACAGGAAGGGATCGCCGAGGCGGATGCCATTGTCTGCCTGACGGAGGACGACAAGCTGAATCTGATGCTTGCCCTCCTCGCGCGCCATCTCTCAAACAGCAGCATCAAGTCATTGGTGCGCGTCAACCGCAACGAGTATATCGACCTCATGGAGAAGGTCGGCGTGACCATTGCGCTCTCAGCGCGCCTGCTCTCTGCGAGCGAGGTGCTCGCCTTTGCACGCGGCGGCGATGTGGCGCGCGTCACCCTGCTCGAGGGCGCACGTGCAGAGGCGCTCGAGGTGATCGTCCGCCCCGGTGCTCCCGTCGCAGGAAAAAAACTGATGGACGCACGGCTCCCGCGCGAATGTCTCGTCTGCGCCTATGTGCGCGGAGAACAAGCGGCGATCCCGAACGGCATGACGGAGCTGCAGCCGGGCGACCGTGTCATTCTCTTCGTTCTGAAGAGTTTTGCCAATAAAGCTCTCACCTACTTTGGAGACGACTGATGCGCTTTGATCTCTTTTGGGTGCTCATGGGGCGCACGGCGTATGTCTTCGCTCCGCTCTATCTCATTCCCTTTGCCTATGGGATAATCGTCGGCGATGCCTCGACCGGATTTTTTCCCGTTCTCAGTGTACTGACCTTTATCCTCGGCATGGTGTTCGGCAATATGGGGCGCAGCCACATGCGTCAGCTATCGGTGCAGGAAGGGATGCTCTTTCTGCTCGTCGTATGGTTTTTCCTCGCGCTGCTCGGCATGCTGCCCTTCCATCTGGCGGGGCTGCATCTCTCGCCAATCAACACCTTCTTTGAATGTATCTCAGCGCTTACGACGACGGGTCTGACGGCACTGCCCGAGGATCTGCCGCCTGCGCTCCTTCTCTGGCGCGGACTGATGAGCTGGTTCGGTGGTCTGCTCTTTGTCGTTATCCTCGTGACGGTGCAGCCCGTTGTCAGCGGCTGCTTCGGCGTGGACTTTTCGGTGCGGCAGGAGCGGCTATTCAGCCCGCTCTGGAACCGTATGACGCGCCCTATGCACGAGATGACGCTGCTCTATATTACCATCACGATTGCTGCGGCTCTCCTCTATCTCGCGGCGGGCGACACGGTCTTCTCTGCTCTGCTGCTCGCCCTCTATACGATTGCCTCGGGAGCAGGGCCGATGGCGGGTGACCTCCCGCCGACGCCATCCCTGATGCTCGCGGGCGGTCTCAGCGCACTGCTCTCAGCACTGCCGCTTCTCACGATCCGACAGCTCCTGCGCCGACGCGGTGAGGTGGACGTGCTGCGCCACACGGAGCTGCACGCCTTTTGCCTGCTCTTTCTCTCTGCAGGGTTGGCACTTACCATGCCGGCTCTGCTGCGCGGTACATCCTCCCCCATCGATGCCATTGCCTACGGATTTTTCTACGCCATTTCCTTTCTCTCCACGAACGGGCTGCTGCTCGAGGGAGCGATCCCCGTCCACGGCGGTGCCATACTGCTCCTGACACTCCTCGCCATCATCGGCGGCTGTATGGGCTCAGCGGCGGGCGGTTTCCGCATTTCGCGCCTGCTCGTACTGCTCTCGCTTTCATGGACGGAGCTGCAGCGCACGCTCCACCCGCGCATGGTATTCGCCGTGCGGCAGGGGGGAATGCCGATCCCCATCCACTCGGTCGGACGGGTGCTTGTCCTCTCTTTTTTCTTCGCCGCTGTCTTTTCGGTCAGCAGTCTCCTCATCTCTCTGGCGAACCTCGCCCCCATCGAGACGATTGCCCTGACTGTCTCCTGTCTCACAACGACGGGCGGTGTCGCAGGACTGGTACACATGGACACAGCAGCGGCACTCCCGGCATGGACGAAGATCGTCTGTTCCTTTCTCATGATCCTCGGACGCATCGAGATTTTTGCCTTTTTCCTCTTCGTCGGTGCGCTGTTCAAGGACACAGGGCATAACTGGTAGGATGCTATGAATATCTATACGGTCAACTATATTCTGTCACGCCTTTCCTTTGCGATGGCGGCGGCACTCGCGATCCCCCTTGTCCTCGCCATCATCGGCAAGGAGGCAAGCCGCGAGGCGTTCATGCTGTCCGTCTTCGTCAGCATCTTTTTCGGCATCGCCTTTCGCCGCTACGGGAGCCCCTCCGACGATCTGACCCCGCGCGAGGGGATCGCCATTACAGCGTTTGGTTGGTTTACGGGGACATTTCTTGGGATGCTTCCCTACCTTCTCGGACACTACCTCGGCTTTCTCGACGCACTCTTTGAGAGCATCTCGGGCTTTACCGGTACGGGCGGGACGGTCTTTGTCACGCTCGACGGGCTGCCGTACAGCATCCTCTTCTGGCGCATGATGACAGCGTGGATCGGCGGACTCGGCATCATCGTGATCTTTATCGCGCTGCTCCCGCAGTCCGGGGCAAGCACGATCTATATGTACAGTGCCGAGGGCATCGGTCCGACGCTCGACCGCGTCATGCCGCGCCTGCATGAGATGACCGTCGCACTCTTTAAGATTTATCTGATCTTCACCGTCATAACAACAGCTGTTTTCATGCTGTGCGGCGTCGATTTCAGTATTGCTCTTGCCCATGCAATGTCCACTATTGGAGGCTGTGGATTCTCCACCTACGACGACGGCACGATGCACTTTCACAATCTACCATTCGAGCTGTGGACGACGCTCTTTATGTTCCTCGCAGGCGGCAGTTTCTCACTCTACTACCGTGCCTATGTCAAGGGACCTGCGGTCATTCTGCGCGACACAGAGTTTCGCACCTATCTCGGCATCGTGCTCGCGGCGACACTCCTCATCGCCCTCAACCTCATTCTCTCGATGGGGATGGACGGCAGCATGGCGGCACGTGTCGCAGTATTTCAGGTGACCTCGCTGTCGACGACGGGATTCGTGTCGGCGGACTTTGAGACATGGCCGACCTTCTCCAAGATGGTGCTGCTCCTTCTCATGGTGATCGGCGGGTGCGCGGGCTCGACGGCAAGCGGCATCAAGGTGGCTCGCCTCATCCTCCTCGTGCGCAACGCACGTGCGGTCGTCCTCCAAAAGCTGAATCCGAACCGCGTGGTGGACATTACGCTCACAGGCGCACATGTGGACGGCGCAATGCTGCTGCGCGTCGGGACATTTTTCTTTCTCTACCTCGCCGTCATCTTCGTCACGGCATTCCTGCTCGCGATGGACGGCCTCCTCCCGTTCGACGCTGTCGCCGTCGCCATCACAACCATCGGCAACATCGGTCCCGCGTTTGGGATCGTGAGTGCAACCTCTACCTATGCACCGCTCTCCGACTTCTCAAAGGCAATTCTCTGCCTCACAATGCTTCTCGGCCGCCTTGAGATCTTCACCCTGCTCATTCTCCTGCAGCCGTCGTTCTGGCGCAGGACGCATCGGTGGTAAAAAATAGGGACTGTCCAGCGAAACAGCTACTGTAGTGACCCCAAAAAGTTAGACCTGAAAGCGTAGGAAATGAAATCCTGCGCTTTTTTGTTATACAATTTGTTGTTTGCGACGATACTGAGCAGGACTGAGCCAACCGAGAGATTCCTTGATGCGGCACTCGTTGTAGTAGACAATGTACTCTTCGATCGCCGTCTTAAGTTCCTCGTAGCTATGGTAGACGCGCCCATAATAAATCTCTTGCTTTAAGAGTCCAAAGAAGTTTTCCATCACACTGTTGTCCAGACAGTTCCCTTTGCGTGACATGCTCTGAAAGATTCTCTCCTCCTTCAGCCGCTTCGTGTACGACTTCATCTGATATGCCCACCCCTGATCGGAGGGGAAGGTGCGCCGATAAGG
>JABZYJ010000340.1 GCA_015265235.1 Selenomonas sp.
CCTCCCGCCCAACGCCACCGATGAACAGCTCCGCGCCAAGATGGCGGAGCTTCCCGAAAACAACCTCTATCGGGACGGCATCGAATACTACGGCCTCTCTCACCGTCATCCGAACGCTACGGGAATCTACACCACCGAATCCTTTATGAAGCTCATGGCGTTTGATGTGGAGGATCGTATGGAGCTGATCAATCAGCCCCTCCTGATGATTGCAGGCGAGAAGGCGGACACCCTCTATATGACGAAGGATGCCTTTGCCAAGGCGACCGGCACGGAAAACAAAGAGCTTTTCCTGATTCCGAGCGCGAGCCACATCCGTACCTACTGGGTGCCTGAGTACGTGGATCAGGCGGTGGCGCAGCTCCAGATGTTCTACGCAAAGAATCTTTGATGGAATGAGATGATGTCAATGAAAAAGGGCAAGAGCTTTATCGCGGCGGCGACTATGTCGCTCGGCCTCACTGTCGGCTCCGCATGGGCAATGCCGCTTCCCCTCGGCACAGATATATCGGATCGCTTTCATGGGACGGTACACAGAAATGACCTCATTGCCACCGATGAGACATACAACCTTCCGCAGACGAATGTGATTTACTTTGAAGCCGGTAGTTACAGCGGCTGGCACGTGCACGGGGCGATGACCGTCATCGGCATCGCAGGGACGGGACTTTATCAGGAGTGGGGCAAGGAGGCGGTTCTGATTCGTCCCGGGGATGTGGTGAATATTCCCGCAGGAGTGCCGCATTTCCACGGCGCGGCAAAGGATGCCGCGTTCCAGCAGTTCGTCATCTATGACAGCACATGGAAAGCGCCCGAAGGACACGCGGCACATACCGGCGCGCTCACCGAGGAGCAGTACGAGGAGGCGAATGAGAACGCCGCCGCCCCAAGCGCAATGCAGAACAATGACAGCGAGTTTTTGTTTGGCACTGGGATGACGGAGCTGACAACGCCCAATTTCAACTCTGCGGTATACCTCAGAAAGATTCTGGGTACGCTGAATGCCGCAAATTCGCCCGAGTGGGTCTATGT
>JABZYJ010000341.1 GCA_015265235.1 Selenomonas sp.
TGGTACAGGTGCCAGGGACGGATGGGCAGTTCCTCGCTACACGCAAGTTTTACTCACCGAACGATGGCAAGGAGGCATCCATCGTCGTTGTCACGCCGCGCGGCAGAGACAACTGGGAGGTGCGGACGCTTTGCGATCTGCCCTTTGTACATCGCTTCGATATTCTGCAGGCAGGAGGGAAAAACTATCTTATTGCCTGTGCTCTGAAATCGGGGCACGAGTACAAGGACGACTGGCGGTTCGCAGGTAAAGTATTTGCCGCAGAGTTGCCCGTCGATCTCTCCGGCTTTGACGATGGACATCAGCTGCAGCTCACAGTCATCAAGGAGGGGCTGCTGAAAAATCATGGATACTATCGTCATGTCGATTCGAGCGGTGCGATGAGCAGCATTGTCTCGACGGACAACGGTGTGTTTCGCTTCTATCCGCCGACCGAGGAGGGGGGGGCATGGTGCGTCGATGAACTCACTACAGATGCGGCGAGCGATGGGCTGCTGATCGACCTCGACTGTGACGGTGTGGAGGAGCTGTGCACGATTGCGCCATTTCACGGCGATACGATCAATATTTACAGGAAGATCGACGGGAGATATACACTGGTCTACACCTATCCTGAAAAACTCGAGTTTCTTCACGCGATCTTTGGCGGGATGATCTGCGGAAAGCCGACATGGATCCTCGGGCACCGCAAGGGGGATCGACTGCTCCTAGCCTTTACCTATGAGAACGGTAAAGGCTATGTTGCGCAGGAACTTGATCACGGCTGCGGTGCGGCGAATGTCCTGCACTATGTTTATAGCGGCAAAGATATTCTCATCGCAGCGAATCGTGAGATCGATGAGATCGCGAGCTATGAACTGACCGAAGACTAAGGAGAGAATACCATGCTAGAACAGCTTAAGGAACAAGTCTACAAGGCGAATATGCTCCTTCCGAAACATCATCTTGTGACGTTCACATGGGGAAACGTGTCGGGCATTGACCGCGAAAAGGGGCTCTTTGTCATCAAGCCATCGGGTGTAGAG
>JABZYJ010000342.1 GCA_015265235.1 Selenomonas sp.
CCTTTATGAATCTGCCTTTGCAGGAATTGAACGCCCACGCATTTTTTTCATGGATCCCGTCGAGGAAAAGAAGAATATGTATACGGTGCTGAACCTTATTTCATTCTTTCAGCAGCTCGGCGTCCGAAAAAACTGGAAGGTCATCTGCTTCGGCGGAGGAATCACGCAGGATATTGCGACCATGGCGAGCAACCTGTTTCTGCGCAATGTTGATTGGTATTTCTTCCCGACGACACTGCTCTCGATGTGCGATTCCTGCATCGGCGGCAAGTGCGGCATCAATGTCGGTGCGTACAAGAATCAAATTGGCGTCTTTTATCCGCCAAAAGAGATCTTCATCGATGCACATTTTATCGACACGTTGTCTCCGGCAGACTACCTGAATGGATGGGGGGAGATTCTAAAGTTCTCCCTGACGAGTGACGCCGCATTCTATGAGGAACTGAAGGCAGAGTCCTCCTATATCCCCTGTGAGCGCATTACATACTACATTCATCGCGGCCTTGCGGAAAAGAAGAAAATCATTGAGGCAGACGAATTTGAATCAGATCTGCGCCGCGTGCTGAACTATGGGCATACCTTCGGCCATGCACTGGAAGCGTACACGAAGCACGCCATTGCCCATGGGACGGCGGTGATCTGGGGGATCGATGTCGCGAACTACCTTGCATGGAAGGAGGGACTGATTGACGAGTCGCTCTACCTGGATGTCAAGGCGTTGATCAAGCGCGCGTTCCTCACGGAAGAAATGGTGATCGATGAGCCGCATACGGTATTTGATCTGATCCGTACAGATAAAAAAGTACGCGGCAACACGCTCTCCTTTGCCATGCTCGATCGAAAAAGTCATCTGATCGTTCATCCGATGGTTCTCGATGCGTCGCTATACCGGAAGTTCTGCGATTATCTGGAGACAACGCATGATTACTATCGCGCTTGACTGTGGGGCGAGTTTTCTAAAGGGCGCCGTCTTCGAAGAGGACGGCACCCTGCGTAAAACGCTGCAC
>JABZYJ010000343.1 GCA_015265235.1 Selenomonas sp.
ATCCCGCGTTAATAATAAAGGAGGATGTGGGATTCGAACCCACGCACGCTTTTACACGCCTGACGGTTTTCAAGACCGTTCCCTTCAGCCGGACTTGGGTAATCCTCCATACTATTCAAATGGACCTTGTAGGACTTGAACCTACGACCACTCGGTTATGAGCCGAGAGCTCTAACCAGCTGAGCTAAAGGTCCAACAAGATCATTATAGCGGCGAAGGGGATCGAACCCCCGACCTCCCGGGTATGAACCGGACGCTCTAGCCAGCTGAGCTACACCGCCATAATATCGGGAAGACAGGATTCGAACCTGCGACACCTTGGTCCCAAACCAAGTACTCTACCAAGCTGAGCTACTTCCCGAGTTAAATAGAAAAATGCACCCTAGAGGAGTCGAACCTCTAACCGCCTGATTCGTAGTCAGGTACTCTATCCAGTTGAGCTAAGGGTGCTCATTATATTATGCCGAGGACCGGAATCGAACCGGTACGAAAGTTTCCTTTCGCAGGATTTTAAGTCCTGTGCGTCTGCCAGTTCCGCCACCCCGGCTCCTCAAGCGAACGACGGGATTCGAACCCGCGACCCCCACCTTGGCAAGGTGGTGTTCTACCACTGAACTACGTTCGCATTTTATGCCGGCTACATGACTTGAACACGCGACCCTCTGATTACAAATCAGATGCTCTACCAACTGAGCTAAGCCGGCTCATTTATTATATCTTAATGCGGGTTAAGGGACTTGAACCCCCACGCCGTTAAGCGCCAGATCCTAAATC
>JABZYJ010000344.1 GCA_015265235.1 Selenomonas sp.
GATACGCTCGCCGCCCTGCGCGGAGAGAAAAAGGCAGAGGAAGTGCCCGCAGATCATGCGGGTGAAGGAGAGGCACAGAAGGCTGCGGAGGGCACGCATGACACGGCCGCTGATGATGTGCAGAGCGCGGACAAAGGTGAGAAATCGTCGACCGGATCCGTCGCGTCATCTTCCGTAGAAAAGAAAGAGAAAGCGCACGATGCCGAGGAGAAATCGGCCTTCTTCGTGAGCGGTTTTGGCTCGGCGGGGCTGCGCTATCTAGAGGACAATATGCCTGCAGGCAGTACGTTCCTTCCGCTGGGAACGGTCAGTGCCAATACGCCCCTCCCCACGCGCTATGATGCCGCTCTTGCGGGCGGTCAGCCCGTTGGGGTCGCCATTGTCTACGGCGACTTCAGCATCGGAGCGACGGGAACGGTGACGGCGGTGGACGGCAAAAAGGTGCTGGCATTTGGTCACTCCTTTATGCACAAGGGCAACGTGAACTACTTCATGACGGATGCCGATGTGGTCGGGACGATCGCAGGGCAGAGCAACGGCGTGAAGATCGCGAACATCGGCAGCATCATCGGACGTGTCAACCAGGACCGTGAGACGGGGGTTGCAGGCATTCTCGGGACATTCCCAACGTCAGTGCCTGTGCGCATTCATGTAAGAGATAAGGCGCTGAACACGGAGGAGACTTTCGGCGCGCAGATTGCCTATGATGAGGATTTTCTGCCGATTTTGTCGGGCAGCATTACCTATGCCGCGATGAGCCGCGTGTCGGA
>JABZYJ010000345.1 GCA_015265235.1 Selenomonas sp.
AAGATCGATGGGACGGTCGTGAGCAGTACGTATTTTGACCGCAGTGCCTTTGGCGTGATGCCCGATAACTCCTTTGTGTTCGGTACGGTATCCTATAACGGCCTGGTGAAGCTCGATCAGGCAAGCCTGCCCATCTCGGGCGTCAACGCCGAGCGCGGCGAGGACAACCTCATCATCTACAACCGCGCCTATGGTCGATCGACGGGGACGAATCCGTATGGCCTTGAGTATGTCGTTCGCAATGGGCGCGTGGCGGAGATCAATACGAATGATTCGCTGATCCCGTCCGATGGCTATGTCGTCTCGGTGCACGGCACGTCGATGGATGCGTTCGCTGCAGCAGGCGTGCGCGTGGGTGATCCCGCCGTGCTGACGGAGGATCTGGGGGAGCCGTGGAATCGTGCCGTACAGGTGCTCGGTGCGGGGCCACGCCTTGTCGAGAACGGCAGTGTCCACGTGACGGCGGGCGAGGAGCAGTTCCCGGGTGACATCCGCTACGGCCGTGCACCGCGTACGGCAGTCGGTGTGACGCAGAAGGGGAATATCCTCTTTGCCGTCGTCGATGGGCGGCAGTCGCACAGTCATGGGCTGACGCTGACGGAGTTCGCCGATCTGCTCGTGCAATTCGGCGTGCGCGACGCGATCAATCTGGATGGTGGCGGCTCCTCGGAGATCTATGCGGATGGGGATGTGCTGAACTCCCCCTCGGACGGGTCGGAGCGCGCCGTGGGG
>JABZYJ010000346.1 GCA_015265235.1 Selenomonas sp.
GTACCAGCAATTGTTAATGCAGTATGTAATTTCATAATACCTCCAAACATATAAAAACAAGACCACTCCCAATGGAATGGTCTCGTAATAGTTTAGTATTATGCTGCACTCCACTTTCCTACGCCAGTATTATCTGGATCAGGTCTAGGGTTTTGAATGGTCAATCTCAGCAAAAGCACCCCTAGTGGCAATATATTTTTATACTCTAGTTATAACATCATTATACAATCTATGCAAGAAAATAATTGACGGGGTCCTCTTAACAGCCTATAATGAAGTCATAATGGGGTGCTCACATGAGTGGGCTGAGAGTAAGCTAATGCTTTAACCCATAACCTGATTTGGATAATGCCAACGTAGGGAACATAGAGGATTAATAGCCGAGTTCCTATGAACTCGGCTTTTTCTATGACTTCCTGGCAAGGAGGACGTATGAAAGACACATACATTACACAACCACAGTTCGCCATGATATGGTTTGGTGCCGCTCTATCTATAGCGGAAATTATGACAGGAACCTATCTAGCCCCCTTAGGACTCACCCAAGGTCTATATGCCATCATACTGGGGCATATCATCGGCGGTGTATTGCTCTTTGGAGCTGGCCTCATCGGTGGACGTTTACGGCAAGGCAGTATGAATACTACTGCCTTCAGCTTTGGCCCACTAGGGGCTAAAGGCTTTGCCTTTTTAAATATGCTTCAACTTATCGGCTGGACTAGCATCATGA
>JABZYJ010000347.1 GCA_015265235.1 Selenomonas sp.
CGAGAGCTCCTTCTCATGCCCGGCGCGTCCGAGATAGGCAATGATGCCGACAAGGACGAGGATCGCCTCAACACCCTCACGCAGGAGGATGAGAAACGCCTGGAGGAACATCCCCCAGCCGCCCGACTGAGCGCCCGCCGTCTCGAGCTGTGTCACCTCGGTCTGTACCATATCGAGGAGCTTTGCGCCCTCGGCCTCGACCTCTGACTGCGGAGCACCCGAGCGGATAGCTTTTTTCAGCGTGTAGAACTGATACTCCGTGAGGTTCGCGCTCTTGGAGGAGATACTGCTGCGCACAGCGCTCTCCAGACCGTCTTTCTCATAGATGCCGTAGTAGATATTGTTGACGGCATCCTTTGCACCTTCTGCATCCCCCGACTGATAGATGGCATAGACGCCGTCCATCTCCGTCGCGATATGGTCGTGAATCTGCTGCCATGTCTGCGCGGCGTTCGTCGACGCCGCCGGCAGGAGCAGAAAGAGTGCCGTAATGAATGCAAACAGCTTTCTCATTGGATTGTCTGCGTTCCCCTTTCCTCGATCATTTAATATTACGTGCCGGTTTCATATTGAAATACACAGGGCACTGCATATTCGATTCCATCGGCTGCCCGTTCATGTCCTTGGCCGGCTCGAATTTCCACTGCTTCTCAACAATGCGCCGTG
>JABZYJ010000348.1 GCA_015265235.1 Selenomonas sp.
GGATGAGCTTGCCCATATCGGCACGTAGAAATAAATGCGGCAGATTCCTTTAGTTCTGCCCCGCAGCAAACGATACAATAAGTAATAGTAGTTATTTAGAAAAAATACGAACTGAAAGGAGGGGGCAGCGTGCAGACCGCAGCATTACGAAAAGAAACGGAACAGACGGCTACGCCTGTAGAGATCATGGATCTGCTGAAGAAAGGCAAATCGAACGGCGGGACACTCACCTGCAGTGAGCTGATGGACGCGATCGCGCAGGACAGCGTGACCCCCGACGCAATGGATGCGCTGTATCAGCGCTGCATGGATGAGGGCATCGAGATCATCGATGATGCCGATGTCGGCGCAGAGGATGACGCGGCGGATTTCGCCGATGATTTGGAGGATAAGGACGAGACGGACGCCGATGTCGATATCGACCTCTCCGTACCCGAGGGGGTTGCGCTCGACGACCCCGTCCGCATGTACCTCAAGGAAATCGGGCGCGTTCCCCTGCTGACCGCAGAGGAGGAGGTCGACCTCGCACGCCGCATGGAGGCGGGCGATGAGTCGGCACGCCACCGTCTGGAGGAGGCGAATCTGCGCCTCGTCGTCAGCATCGCGAAGCGCTATGTCGGACGCGGCATGATGTTCCTCGATC
>JABZYJ010000349.1 GCA_015265235.1 Selenomonas sp.
CGTTCCAAAAACGCGGCGTCGCGGAGCACGTCCTCGTCGATGCGGGGCTTGCCGTGCGGCGCGAGCGCGGCGACGGGATCTACGACCGCTTTCGCGGGCGTGTCATCATCCCCATCGCGGATGAGCGCGGGCGCATCGTCGGCTTTGGCGGGCGTGCGCTCGGCGATGCCCAGCCGAAATATCTCAATACGGCGGAGACGCCTGTCTTTAACAAGCGAAAGCTCCTCTTCGGCATGGATCGTGCCCACAGCGCGATCGCCCGCGCGGGCTATACCATCGTCGTCGAGGGCTACATGGACGCGATTGCCGCATGGGAGGCGGGCGTTGACAACGTCGTCGCGACGCTCGGCACGTCGTTCACGAGCGACCACGCCGCCCTGCTCCTGCGCCGCGCACCGCGCATCGTCTTCTGCTACGACAGCGACCGCGCGGGACAGGAGGCGACCCTGCGCGCGCTCGCGGCGGTGCATGGGCGCGCGGCGGAGCTGCGCGTCCTCCTCCTGCCCGACGGCAAGGATCCCGATGAGTACGTGCGCACGCACGGCGCGGATGCGTTCCGCGCCCTCGTTGAGACGGCCGTGCCCGCGCCCGCCTTTCACC
>JABZYJ010000034.1 GCA_015265235.1 Selenomonas sp.
CCCTGCAGCTCAGGGCGCGTCCGCGCCTCGGCGAGAACAGCGTTCACGATGTCGTTCAGCTCGGTATCCGAGTGACCGCTCATATCCTGCAGCTGGAGCGACCAGCCGCCGACGTTGCCGAGTCCCGGCAGAGCCGGTGGGTTGATGGCGACGACGGTCGCCTCCGGTGCCTCCATCGCCCCCACGCGGAACATCGTTCCGACGGCGGCGGCGACGGACTCGCCCATCCCAGGGCGCTGCGACCAATCCTTCATACCGACGAAGACAACCGCGCCGTTGGAGTTTGCACCGCCGGCGAGAATGTCAAAGCCGTTGATCGACATGACGGCAGACTGTCCCTTGATCTCCTTCTGCGCCGCCTGCTGGATCTTGTCCACAACCTTTTGTGTCTGATTCGTGGATGTGCCGGACGGGAGCTGGATGGCGATCATCAGATAGCCCTGATCCTCATCGGGAACAAACGTCGACGGGAGGTTGCGGTAGATGATGGCGGTCAGCCCGCAGACGATGAGCAGGAACACGATGGCCGTGCGCGCCTTGCGGATGAATCTGGAAACGATGCCGACATAGCCCTTGCGCGTACGGTCAAAGACACGGTTAAACCAAGCAAAGAAGCGGTCGAGTATGCCCTCTGAATTGCTCTCTTTCTTTGGCTTCAGCATCATCGCACAGAGTGCGGGCGTCAGCGTCAGGGCAACGAAGGCGGAGAGTGCCATCGCGATCGCAATGGTCAGTGCGAACTGCTTATAGAGCACGCCCATCATGCCGCCTAGGAAGGCAACGGGGACAAAGACAGCCGCAAGGACGAAGGCAATCGCCACAACCGGCCCCTGCACCTCCGCCATGGCACGCTCCGTTGCGTCCACAGGCGAGAGGCCGCTCTCCATGTGATGCTCTACGTTCTCGATAACGACGATGGCGTCATCGACGACGAGACCGATGGCGAGCACCATCGCAAAGAGCGTCAGCGTATTGATCGAAAAGTCCAAGAGGACGAATGTGCCGAATGTACCGATGAGCGAGACCGGCACGGCGAGCAGCGGGATAATCGTTGCACGCCAGCTCTGCAGGAAGACGAAGATGACGAGCACAACGAGCAGCAATGCCTCGACGAAGGTGTGAACCACCTCTTTGATGGAGGCATTGATGTAGTCCGTGCTGTCAAAGACCGACTTCATCTTGAGCCCGGGCGGGAACGTCTTCTCCGCCTCCGCAAGCACCTTGCGTACCTCGGCAAGGGTAATCATCGCATTCGCATCCGAGGTGAGCTGGATGCCGAATCCGACGGCAGGATAGCCGTTGAACTTCGCAACGATATTGTTGTTCCGCTGGCCCGTCTCGATGCGTGCCACATCCTTCAGGCGGACGAACGAGCCGTCCTTGCCCGAGGCGATGATGACGTTGCCGAACTCCTCCGGCGTCGTCAGGCGTCCCTGCACCTTGCCTGTAAACTGTTTTTCCTGCCCATTCTCTACCGGCATACCGCCCACGGTTCCGGCAGGAGCCTGTACGTTTTGCTCCTTGATCGCCGCCGTGACGTCCGCGACCGTTAGGCCGAGCTCAGCGAGGCGGTCAGGATTCAGCCAGACGCGCATTGCATAGTCCGCGCCAAAGACCTGCACGTCGCCGACGCCGCTGATGCGCTTGATCGCATCGAGGAAGTAGAGCGTCGCGTAGTTCTTCATAAAGGCACGGTCATACCTGCCGTCCTCGGAGTACATCGAAACAAAGTACGCCATCTGCCCCGAGGATTTACGCGTTGTGACCCCCGCAGACTGCACCGCGGAGGGCAGGCTCGCGTTGGCACCGGCGGCGTTGTTCTGCACCTTGACCGCGTCCATATCGCCGTCCGTACCGACATCAAAGGTGACAGAGAGGCTGTAGCGTCCGGTATCATCAGAGGTGGAGCTCATGTAGTCCATCCCCTGTGTGCCGTTGATCTGCTCCTCGATGACCTGTGCGACCGTCTCATTGACAACGGCGGCACTCGCGCCCGTATAGGATGCCGACACCGAAACCGTCGGCGGAGAAATCTGCGGATACTGCGCAATCGGCAGAGAAAACCCAGCCAGCGTTCCGACGATAACAATGATCAATGCGATAACGATCGCAAAGATCGGTCGGTGAATGAAAAATTTTGCCAACGGATTTCCTCCTCACTGCGCGGGCGTCGGTGCGCTCGCATTAAAGTCAGAGGAATCTCCCTCAAGCGTGAATCCCATATCGTCCGGCGTCACCATCGTCACCGCGAGATCGCCGCCCTCCTGCAGCGTCGTGAGCCCTTCGACAACGACCGTGTCCGAGGCATCCAGACCGTCCTTTACAACGTAGTAGCTGCCGATCTTGTCCCCGAGGGTGATCGTGCGGGCTTCTGCCTTGTTGTTTGCGCCGACGACCATGACGAAGGATTTGCCGAGGAGCTGCTGGACGGCACGCTCGGGAACGAGGAGTGCATTCGGAATCGTATCGCCGATCAGCGTGACGCGTGCGAACATGCCCGGCAGGAGGAGGCCGTCCGGATTGTCAAAGAGAGCCTTGACTGTCAGCGTGCCCGTCTGTGCCGTCAGCGCGCGGTCAGCCGTAGCGATACGCCCAGTGATCGGATACTTCGATCCGTTCGAGAGGGTCAGCTCCACCACGACGGAGCCGATGCCGCCCTGCTTTGCTTCCTGCTCGACAAAGTTCAGGTACTCGTTCTCCGAAAGGCTGAACTGTGCATAGATGGGGTTCGATGCGCCCATCGAGACCAGCGTCGTCGTGCCTGCCGACACGAACGTGCCGACAGCGACATCATTGACGGAGAGCTGTCCCGACATCGGCGCATAGATCGTCGTATCGTCGAGGTTCTCCTGCGCCTGCTGCACCATTGCCTGATGCGCTGCAACCGCAGCCTCATAGGCATTCACCTGTGCCTGCTGGTTGCTCACGGTCTGCTCGGAGATCGCCGCGTTTGCGTAGAGCTGCTGGTAGCGGTCGAGATCCATGCGTGCGTTGGCGAGCGTCGCCTCCGACTGTGCGAGATTCGCCTTTGCCTGCAGGAGTGCGCTCTCATACTGGCGTGCGTCAATGCGGTAGAGCGGCTGTCCCGCGCGTACAGGCTGGCCGCCGATGATGTATTTCTCCACGATGTTGCCGGAGACGCGCGACTGGATCTTCACCTCGTCCGTACCCATGATCTGTCCGGCATAGACATGCGTCAGCGGCGCGTCCTGCCGCAGGACATTCATTGCCTTGACGGCAGTAGGACGTGCGCCCCCCTGCTTTTCTCCGCCGCAGCCCGTGAGCACCACGCTGAGTGCCAGCGCAGCGGCGGCAAATACGCCAAGTCCTTTCCTCATCTCAAACAAGTGAATAACCTCCTCTTCCCATTTCCCGCAACGAGGTGCAAAATGCTTCTGTCCTTCATAGAAGAAGGGCAGGTATCCACCGTCGGAATCCCTGCCATAGTAAGTTCATCTTATCGAAATCCACGGCAAAAGTCAAGATTATTGATACATGCTTTCACCGTATTTTTCCCCTCGCCTCAAACGCTCCAACGCCGCTGCAGCAGCGTGCTGCTCTGCCTCTTTCTTGCTGCGTCCTGTCCCCTCACCCAACGGTGCTGTGCCGACGCGGACGAGCATCGTGAAACGCTTGTCGTGATCGGGGCCGCTCTCAGCGACCTGCTCATAGGCGATGGGCTCATGATCGTGTCCCTGCACGTATTCCTGCAGCATCGTCTTGTAGTCCTGTGCGACGTGTTCCTGCCGCAGATGCGGCAGCTCGTCGGCAAACTGACGCTGCACATAGGCGCGTGCCGCATCCCAGCCACAGTCGAGATAGACCGCGCCGATCACCGCCTCAAAGACATTCTCAAGGTTGTTCTGCCGCTCTGCCCCGCCGCCGAGCATCTCGCCGCGCCCCATGCGCAGATGTGCTCCGAGATGCAGCCGGCGCGCCAGCCGTGCGAGGGTCTCGCTCTGGACGAGACTTGCACGCATCTTCGTCAGCTCCCCCTCCGCACAGCGCGGATAGGCGTCGTAGAGATACGTACTGATCGCGAGCTCGAGGACGGCATCGCCCAGAAACTCCAGTCGCTCGTTATGCGCTGCGTGTCCTCGCGCCTCGTTGGCATAGGAGGGATGGGTCAGAGCCTCGTCAAGGACGGAGAGATCGGCAAAATCTGCGCCGAGGGACGCAGAAAGGCGCACGAGTTCCGCGCGCCTTTTTTCCGTCATCGGATATGTCATGATTATTTCGCGTATTTCTTAACGACGAGACAGGCGTTGTGTCCGCCGAAGCCAAACGAGTTGGAGATCGCCGCACGCACTGTCTTGGCACGTGCTTTATTCGGAACATAGTCCAGATCCAGCCCCTCATCCGGCGTCTCGTAGTTGATCGTCGGCGGAAGCATATCGTTCTCCACCGCAAGAGCACTCGCGATCAGCTCCACACTGCCTGCCGCACCGAGGAGATGTCCCGTCATGGACTTGATCGAGGAGACAGCGACATCCTTCGCCGCTGCCCCCCAGACCGTCTTGATCGCCTCGGTCTCGCAGAGATCGTTCATGTGCGTGGACGTGCCATGTGCATTGACATAGTCGACGTCCTCGGGGCGCAGCCCTGCATCATCGAGTGCCAGCTGCATGCACTTTGCCTGATACTCGCCGTGCGGTGCCGGGCTCGTGATATGATAGCCGTCCGAGTTCGAGCCGTAGCCGACGAGCTCCGCATAGATATGCGCACCGCGTGCCTCGGCGTGTTCGAGCGTCTCGAGCACGACCAGCCCTGCGCCCTCGCCCATGACGAAACCCGAGCGGTTCTTGTCAAAGGGACGCGAAGCGTGCGCAGGATCGTCATTGTGATCCGTGCAGAGCGCCTTCATCGCCGCAAAGCCCGCACTCGCCGCCTCGGAGATGCTCGCCTCCGTGCCGCCCGCGATCATAACGTCCGCCTCGCCGCGCTGCATGACGCGATAGGCGTCACCGACACAGTTCGCGCCCGTAGCGCACGCCGTCACAATGCAGGACACCGGACCGTGCAGGCCGTAGTTGATCGCGACCTGTCCCGCTGCCATATTGGCGATCATCATGGGGATGAAAAAGGGGCTAACACGCTCGGGTCCCTTTTCAAAGAGACGCTCGTAGGTGCTGTGCATCGTCTCGATGCCGCCGATGCCTGCGCCGACATAGGCACCGATGCGGTCACGGTTCTCCTTGTCGAGATCGATCCCCGCATCCTTCAGTGCCATGCCCGCCGAGACGACGGCAAACTGCGCATAGCGATCCATGCGCTTGGCTTCCTTCTTGTCGATGTAACCGTCGATGGAAAAATCCTTGACCTCGCCGGCAATCTGCGCGGCGTAGCGCGTCGCGTCGAAGCGGGTGATGCGGTCGATGCCGTTCTTTCCTGCGAGAAGCGCATCCCAGAACGCCTCTTTGCCGATGCCGATCGGTGTGATCGGGCCGACCCCCGTAACGACTATCCTCTGTTTCAAACCAACCGACTCCTTTCCGCTAGTTCGCTGCTTCGAGCTGCTGTTTCAGCTCCTCAAATATCTCATGAACACTCATAATCCGATCAATACGCGGCATAAACTCACCGGTAAAGACAAGCCCCGTCTCCACGTCGCCCTGCTGTGCACGCGAGAGCGCACGGATGATGCAGAAGTGGTGATCGCACTGCTTGAGGCAGTGGTCACAGACCTTCGGCGGGACGGGTCCCTCCATGATCCGCGCGGAGAACGGAGTGCGCACAGCACGCCCGGGAAGCCCCACGGGACTGTGGATGATGACCACGTCCTCCTGCTTCGTCTTCAAATAGTACTCTTTCAGCGACGGTGCCGCATTGGACTCGATGCTCGCAGCAAAACGCGAGCCGAGCTGCACACCGTCCGCGCCCATCTTGTGCAGATCGGCAATATCCTGTCCCGTCAGAATGCCGCCGGCGGCGAACACGGGGATCTTCACAGCGGCGCGGACATCGGAGATGATGCTGCGCACCGACTGATCCGTACCAAGATGCCCACCAGCCTCCTTGCCCTCGACCACGACGGCAGCCGCACCGAGTTTTTCGGAGATCTTCGCCAGTTTTGCCGAGGAGACAATCGGCACGATCGGCGTCCCCGATTCCTTGCCGTACTGGAACATATCACGGGAGAATCCGGCGCCCGCGACGACGAGATCAATGCCCTCGTCGATGGCAATTTTAACGGCATCAGCAAAGTCGTTTGCCGCGACCATCTCGTTGATGCCGATGATCCCATGGGGAGAAAGTGAGCGTGCGAGCCGGATCTCATAGCGCAGCTCCTTCGGCTTCATACCGGATGCTGCGATGAGCCCGATCCCTCCCTCGTTTGCAGCGGCAGCAGCGAGACGCGCTGTCGTGATGCGAATCGCCATGCCGCCCTGAATGATGGGGATCGTGGCAACCTTCTTGCCGATCCTCACCTCGGGTAGTCTCATATAAGCCCTCCAATCGGGAGAGTGCACTGCCTTCGTCAGCTCTCTCCGTAGAAGTTTCGGCTCCCCCTCCACCCATTGCTGTTCAGTGGTACCGCCGGATGGAAGGCGGATCTATTCATGCAGGGCACACAGAAGCCCTGGTTTTATACATAATTAATTCAGCCTTTTGAGAAAAATCCCGTGCGCCTCAGCTGTCACGGGATTTCCCAAAAAGACCGATATGGTGCAGTGCCGCAGCGCGGCCGCAGTCCATTACTTGTTCTGGTCGATGTAATTGACGACATCCTGAACCGTCTTGATCTTCTCAGCAGCCTCATCGGGGATCTCGACGTTAAACTCTTCCTCAAAAGCCATGATGAGCTCAACGATATCGAGGGAATCAGCGCCAAGATCGTCAATGAACGTCGACTCCAAGGTGACCTCATCAGCCTCCGAGCCAAGCTGCTCAACGACAATGTCGCGAACCTTGTCAAACGTTGCCATGTGTTCTCACCTCCTTTAAATAGGATGTTATATGCTACATCACCATGCCGCCGTCTACGTTGAGTACCTGGCCGGTAATATACGACGCCGCATCGCTTACAAGGAAGAGAACGGCATCGGCAACATGCTCCGGTTTGCCGAGTGCTCCGAGGGGAATGCCCTCGATGAGCTTCTCGCGGATGCTGTCCTTCAGGACAGCCGTCATATCGGTGTCGATGAAGCCGGGCGCAACGACGTTGACCGTCACGTGCCGCGCGGCAAATTCCTTTGCCGCCGCCTTGGAAAAGCCGATCACGCCCGCCTTTGCGGCTGCGTAGTTCGTCTGTCCGATATTTCCGATCTCACCGACAACGGAGGAGAGATTCACAATACGTCCGCTGCGCTGCTTCGTCATGAACTTTGCAGCAGCCTTCGTGCAGGCGTAAATCCCCTTGAGATTCGTATTGATGACGGCATCGAAATCCTCATCCTTCATACGGACAAGGAGCGTATCACGCGTGATGCCCGCGTTGTTGACGAGAATGTCCAACCCGCCGAGCTCCTCATGTACGCGTGCGACCATCTCGGCCGCCGCCGTGCTGTCAGAGACATCCGTCTGAACGATCATCGCCGTACCGCCGTGCTGCTCGATGATCGCCTTGACCTCCTCGGCAGCCGTCTGATTGCCGGCATAGTTGATCGCGACTTTCGCCCCCTCTTCGGCAAGACGAAGTGCAATCGCACGTCCAATCCCGCGGGATCCGCCCGTAACAAGAGCAATTTTCCCATCAAGAAGCATGAAAGCCCTCCTTCATCATAACGAATTTATTTAATCATTACTTGTTAAGTGTGTCAAGTGTTTTTTGCAGAGATGCTTCATCCTCGACGTTCAGGCTCGTCAGCGCCTTGTCGATGCGCTTGTTGAATCCCGCGAGCGTCTTGCCCGGTCCGCACTCAATGTACGTATCCGCACCGAAGTCACGCATCGTCGCAACGCACGCGATCCAGCGCACGGGATGATCCGCCTGTGCGACGAGGTTCTCCTTGATCTCCGCCGCCGTCTGCTGCAAGCCGCCCGTATAGTTCGAGACGACGGGGAACGCCGCGTCATGGAGCGCCACCTTGTCGAGCTCTGCGGCGAGCTTCTTTGCCGCCGGTGCCATGAGCGTCGAATGGAACGGTGCGGAGACGGGGAGAATGACCGCCTTCTTTGCGCCCTTCTCCTTGAGCAGCTCAACCGCAGCAGAGACGCCCTTTTCGGCGCCGGCGATGACCGTCTGCCCCGGGCAGTTGAAGTTGACGGCCTGCACTGCCCCCTGTGCGCTTGCCGCGGCACAGGCGTCGATGATCGTCGCGTCGTCCAGACCGATGATCGCCGCCATCGCGCCCTCGCCCACGGGCACGGCCTCCTGCATATAGGCACCGCGCTTGTGCACGAGCACGACGGCGTCACGGAAGGAGAGTGCCCCCGCGAGAACGAGCGCTGCGTACTCACCGAGGCTGTGACCGCCCGCGATCGCAGGGGAAACGCCGCGTTCCTCCAGCAGCTGCGCCGCAATCACGGAGACTGTGAGGATGGCAGGCTGGGTATTCTCGGTCAGCTGGAGCTGATCCGCAGGCCCCTCAAAGCAAAGCTTGCTGATGGAGTAGCCGAGTGCCTCGTCGGCCTCGGCAAAACGCTCCTTTGCGAGGTCATAGGCATCGTAGAAGTCTCTGCCCATGCCAACGACCTGTGCCCCCTGTCCCGGGAACAAAAATGCAAGTTTTCCCATTCTGGTACTCCTTAGTCGCAAACCTTGCGTGCGGCATCCATCGCGCCCGGCAGTTCCCGCACAATGTCCTCGATGATCTCCTTGACCGGCTTAATATCCGAGAGCATGCCCGAGATCTCACCGATCATGACCGAGCCGTTCTCGACATCGCCCTCATGGGTGGCGCGGTGCAGGCTGCCGACCCCGAGCTGCTCGAGCTCCTCGTGCGACGCACCCGCCGCCTCCATCTCCTCGTACTTGCGCGAGAGCTTGTTGTGGAGGACGCGCGCGGGATGTCCGAGCGAGCGTCCCGTGACGACCGTCGAGCGATCCTTTGCCTTCAGAACGGCGTTCTTGTAGTTCGGATGTGCAATACACTCCGTGCTCAGGACGAAGCGCGAGCCCATCTGGATCGCCTGTGCGCCGAGAGCAAATGCCGCCGCCATGCCGCGTGCATCACCGATGCCACCCGCGCCGATGACAGGAACGTGGAGTGCATCCACCACCTGCGGCAGGAGTGCCATGGTCGTGATCTCGCCGATGTGACCGCCAGACTCCGTGCCCTCAGCGATCACAGCATCGACACCCGTACGCTCTAGGCGGCGTGCGAGTGCCACAGAAGCGACGACGGGGATGACCTTCGAGCCGATCTCCTTGAGTGCGGGGACGTACTCACCGGGATTGCCTGCGCCCGTCGTGATAACCGGCACACGCTCCTCGAGAACGACCTGCATGACCTCTTTGACAAACGGGCTCATGAGCATCACATTGACACCGAAGGGCTTATCCGTCCATCCCTTGACCTTCTGAATCTCGGCGCGGAGTGCGTCGGGCGGCATGTGACCTGCGCCGATGAGCCCCAGCCCGCCGGCATTGGAGACGGCGGAGGCAAGCTCCGCTGTGCCGATCCACGCCATGCCTCCCTGAAAAATAGGATACTTGATGCCAAGCATCTGACAGATCGGATTATGTTCGAACATTAACCGTTCTCCTCCTTCGCCCACTTCATAATACACGATGCCCATGTGAGTCCCGCACCGAACCCCGCGAGGGCGATATTGTCTCCCTTTTTGAAACGATGTGCGTGCGCCGCCTCCGCAAGGGCGACAGGGATGGACGCGGCAGACATATTGCCGTAATGATGAATATTTATAATAACTTTTTCCATCGGCATCGCCAATCGCTTGGCTGCCGCCTGGATAATACGGATATTCGCCTGATGCGGAACGAGATAGTCGAGCTCCTCCCGCTCCATCCCTGCACGATGCAGTGATGTCTCAACGGTCTTTCCCATGACCTTGGTGGCAAAACGGAACACCGCCTTGCCGTCCATGTGGACGAAGTTGAGCCGCTGCTCAATCGTCTCCGGCGTAACGGGACAAAGGCTGCCGCTCGACGGAATATCGAGCGCATCCGCACCCGAACCGTCGCTGCCGAGGTCGAACGCGCGCATGCCGTAGCCGTCCTCCACTGCACCGAAAACCGCCGCCCCTGCCCCATCACCAAAGAGGATACAGGTATTGCGATCCGTCCAGTCAATGACCTTCGAGAGGGTCTCGCCGCCGATCACGAGGACGTGGCGATAGACGCCGCTCTCGATGAACTGCGCCGCGATCGACGCAGCATAGACAAATCCGGAGCACGCCGCCGAGAGATCAAATGCCGCCGCGTGCTTCGCACCGAGACGATCCTGCAAAACGCACGCCGTCGAGGGAATGATGCGGTCGGAGGTGAGCGTCGCCATGATGATGAGATCGAGATCCTCTGCCGCAACACCGGCATCGGCAAGCGCCATCTCGGCAGCACGCTGTGCCAGCGCCGAGACGGGCTCGTCCGGCGCAGCAATGCGCCGCTCGTGGATGCCCGTCCGCTCAACGATCCAGGCATCGTTCGTCTGCACCATCTTCTCCAGATCAAAGTTCGTCAGCACCCGTTCGGGGACATAGTAGCCCGTTCCGAGGATGCCTGCACTAATCTTAGACACGGCCTGTTTCCTCCTCCTCCTTTGCGAGCGCATCGCGAATCTGATCGAGCACCTTGCCGTTGACATAGCTAACGGTCACGCCGATCGCACTCGCGATGGACTTTGCGTCCGAAGAACCATGCCCAATCACACAGCAGCCGTTCACACCGAGGAGCGGTGCGCCGCCGTACTCACGGACATCGAGGCGCTTGCCCAGATGGCGCAGCGTCGGCATGAGGAGCAGTGCACCGAGTTTTGCCATCAGGCCTGCACCGCGAATCTCCTCGCGGATCAGTCCCAAAATCGTCTTGGCAAGCCCCTCGGCGAACTTCAGCACGACATTTCCGACAAAGCCGTCGCAGACGACCACGTCGAAATTCCCCTTGGGCACATCGCGCCCCTCGGCATTCCCGCAAAAGTATATATTCGGATCGGTCTTCAGGAGAGGGTACGTTTCCTTTGCCTGTTCATTCCCCTTCGTCTCCTCCTCGCCGATATTGAGCAGGCCGACGCGCGGACGCTCGACACCGAAGACATACTGGGCGTAGAGCGAGCCCATCACCGCACTCTGCACCAGATGCTCGGGCTTTGAGTCTACGTTGGCGCCCGAGTCCAGCATCAGCGTCACACCGTCCGGTGTCGGCATCGGTGTTGCGATCGTGGGGCGGCTGACCCCACGGATGCGATGCAGGATGAGCTGTGCCGCCGTGACCGCAGCACCCGTCGAGCCCGCGGAAAACACAGCGTCGCACTCTCCATCCTTCACCATGCGCGTCGCGACGACAATCGAGGCGTCCTTCTTGGAGCGCACTGCCTCCGCCGGAGCCTCGTCCATACCGATCACATCCGCCGCATGGACGATGGAGATGTGCAGGTCATCCGTATCCGCTCCGCCCAGCTCCGCGCGAATCTTTGCCTCATCGCCGACCAGTACGATCTCGCAGTCGTATTTCTTCGCCGCATCAATCGCCCCGCGGACAATCTCCTTTGGCGCGAAATCTCCGCCCATCGCATCAACTGCTATACGCATCCTGCACTCCCTTCTCCCTGTCGTCCTCATTTTCCGAGTGAAACCACGATAAACTTGGCGCGGAAGACCTCCCGCCCATCACGGTAGGTCTTGACCCAGACAAAAATTTTATTGCCGCGTATCTTCACGATCTCCGCCTGCGCGATGACCGTATCCCCCTTGTAGATGGGGGTTTTATATTTGACGTTCGCGACCCCCGTGACCGCGAGCGGTGCATCGACAATCGCAAGTGCCAGTGAGTTTGCCTGTGAAAAGAGCGCCGTCCCGCGCGCGATCTCCGAGTCGGCAAAGAGGTGATCGTCCGTCACCTTCAGTGCCGACGTACCGCACACACCCAGCTCGAGGGACAGCAGATCGCCGACCACCTCCGCATGCGGGATGGCACGCACCTTCTCGCGCGCATTCTCGGCGAGCGTTCGCACACGGGCACGCAGCTCGGGGATCCCCAGCTCCGTGCGGTCGAGGCGCACCGTCTGCACACTCACAGAGAGCCGCCGCGCCAGCGCCTCATCGGTCAGGAACGGCTCCTTGCGCACGGCAAGCACCAACGACTCCTGACGCCGTCGCTTCTTCTCCGTCATCGCGCCGTTCCCTCCTCTCACCCACATTCATTTTAGCACCTACTGCTATCAGTATGAAAGCATTATACTAGGTACTAAAAAGAAAAGCAAGAGAAAATCGCAAAAAAACAGCTGCAAAAAGCCTTTCGACTTCTTGCAGCTGTTCGCTTCGTCCTCATTCAGCCGCCTCGGCCACAGGTTTTCCGTCATAGTAACCGCACTCCATGCACACGTGATGCGGGAGCTTCGGCTCATGACACTGCGGGCACGATACATAGTGCGGTGCTTCGAGCTTCCAGTTGGCACGGCGACGGTCGCGACGTGCCTTCGAGGTCTTTCTCTTTGGTACTGCCACGTTGGATACACCTCCTTAATCGTTCTTGAGCAGGCTCTCTAAAGCCGCCAGTCGGGGATCGGGGACAAACGTATTGCACGTACATGTCCCCTCATTCAGGTTCTGTCCACAGACTGGACAGAGCCCCTTACAGTCAGACTTACACAGCTCACGCAGCGGCTCAGCCACAAGGAGGGTATCGCGCACGAGCGGGTCAAGGACGATGGTCTCACCATCGTAGCCCTCCGTCTCATCCGCTTCTCCCGGAGTCTTCGCATAGTCCTCAGAAAAATCATACGTATTTTCCCGCTCGCCTTCGGCAAGACAGCGGTCACAGACAAACGCACGGACAGCCCGTACCGTCCCCACAATACGGAAGGACGTTCCGGTATCCATCACCGTTCCTTCGACACGCACCGCCCCTCGATAGGCAGCGGCGCTGTCCCCGAGATCCAGCGATTCCGGTGTCACCGCAAATGTGAATTCACGGCTTTCCCCCGGGGCAGATGCCAAAGCGGCGACATCCAGCTTCATCATGACGCATGACCTTTCACATTATAGCGGCGGTTTTCCCCATTGTCAAGGCTGGTTTTCATGCTGCTCAGAGTTCCTGTCCGTCGCCCTGCGGCGCATTCATCTGTGCCTTGGCCGTGCGCAGGACATTGAGCGCCTGATTCAGTCCGGCCTCCGCCTGCTGGACGCCCTTGAACGTACTGCCGACATGGGCGATCAGCTGCTCAAACACCTGATTTGCGTAGGCATCCGCGTCACTCTGCAGACGCGTGGCATTCGCCTGCGACTGCTCCATCAGCTCGCGCGCCTGATCCTGCGACTGCTGCATGATCGCCCGCGCACGCTCCTTCGCCTGGATGACGATCTCGCTCTCCTCGAGGAGCTGATTGGCGCGCGCCTCAGCAGCACTGACGATATTCTTCGCCTGCTCATTGGCGCGGGCGATGATCCCCTCCTGCTCCTGCATGATCTCCGCCGCACGGTTCAACTCCTTGGGGAGATCCATGCGCAGCTCCTCCACGAGATGCACAATCTCATCATCATTCACCAGTGCCTTATCGCTAAAGGGAAGATGCGAGGCATCCGCAACGAGGTCTTCCAGTTTCTTCAGCGTATCCGTTACTGCCATAAATCTAGCTCCTTTTCCTGCGCACCATACGGCACGTTATCCCCGGCGGGGTTTTTCATACAGTTTCAGAATCGCCTGCTCCACAGGCGGCGGGACAATCCCCTGCACCGGCCCACGGAAGCGGATCAGCTCGCGCACCCCCGAGGAACTGATGAACGTCAGATCCGGGCGCGTGAGCAAAAAAATCGTATCGCTCTCGGGCATGAGGTGGCGCACCATCGCCGCATGATTCTCCTCATACTCGAAATCCTTCACCGAGCGCAGGCCGCGCACCACGACGTGTGCCCCCTCCCGTCTCATATAGTCGGTCAGTAGGCCGGAGGACACATCCACGCGCACATTCGGCACATGTGCCGTCGCCGTGCGGAGAAAATCGACGCGCTGCTCCAGAGGGAAACATCCCTCCTTGGCGACATTGTGGAAAATGCAGACAATGAGCTCATCGAACATGGACGCTGCGCGCTCCACAATATCAATGTGCCCCGTCGTTACGGGATCGAAACTCCCGGCAAAAACCGCCCGTCTCATCCCTGCTCCTCCTCTGTATAAAAACAGATCCGCGCCGCACCATAGCGCCGCTCGCGCATCATGCGGAGTGCCCCCGCCTGCGGAACGATCTCCTCTCCCGCCCCCTGTTCGAGGACGAGGAGACCTCCCGCAGCGAGGAGCGCGCCGCGTGCCGCCGCCTCCAACACGCGGGCATTGTCCCCGTGCGCATAGGGCGGATCGACAAAGATGAGGTCGAAGGTACGCCCCTCGCGCGCGAGCTCTGCCGCGGCGGCATAGACATCGCCGCGGCGGATCTCCGCCCGTCCCGCGAGCTTCGTGCGTGCCGCATTCTCCGCGAGAATGGCATGCGTCGTGCGGTCGACGAGTACGGCGGACGCCGCTCCGCGCGAGAGTGCCTCCAGCGCGAGCGCCCCCGTCCCCGCAAAGAGATCGAGCACGCGCGCATCGACCACGCGGCTGCCGAGCATACTGAAAAGTGCCTCACGCGTGCGGTCGGCGGTCGGGCGCGTCCCATCCCCCGCAGGAGATTTCAGGCGCGTACCGCGTGCGCTCCCCGTGATGATCCGCATCGCATTCCTCCTGCCAGTCATTAGACTTTCCTATTTTACCACAATTCGCATTCGCATTTCAACCTGCTTCCCGTATCACACGAAACGAAAAAAGCGGCTGCCGCTCTGAGGGAAAGAATTTCGCGCAGCAAAAAGCCGGAACGATGCAGCTCATTCCGGCGATATTGACAACGACATCTCACAGATCTTGTTGAAGCTTCTGGGCAAACGCCTCTACATAGGAATCAATGTGGGCACGCGGCGTCTTCCCTTCATACTCCTGATAGTCCTTCTCCATATATTCCTCATAGCGTTCATACCAAATATGACGGGCATCGTCGTTCAAACG
>JABZYJ010000350.1 GCA_015265235.1 Selenomonas sp.
GTATACTTCACCTACTTCAACCTCTTTAGTAAGGTTTTCGATGATTTGTTGCGCTTTTGCAGCACCTTCTTGGTCTACAGAAGCGATAAATACAGTACCATCATCTTCGATGTCAATTTTTGCACCTGTTTCGTCAATGATGCTACGGATTACTTTACCGCCAGAACCAATTACGTCACGAATTTTGTCTGGATCAATTTTCATTGTAATGATGCGTGGAGCGTATTGGGACATTTGTTGACGAGGTTCAGCAATGGTATCTAGCATAATGCCCATGATGTGCATGCGACCTTTATGAGCTTGTTCCAATGCTTCGTGAAGGATTTCACGAGACAAACCAGAAATTTTAATATCCATTTGGATGGCAGTTACACCTTTTGCAGTACCAGCCACCTTAAAGTCCATATCGCCAAGAGCATCTTCCATACCTTGAATATCTGTTAAGATTGTGTAGTGTTCACCTTGTGTTACAAGACCCATTGCAATACCAGCTACAGGGGCTTTAATAGGTACACCAGCATCCATCAAGGATAATGTGGTACCACATACGGAAGCCATGGAGCTAGAACCATTAGATT
>JABZYJ010000351.1 GCA_015265235.1 Selenomonas sp.
CAATAGAGCCGTTCGCCCCGGTCACATTGTTCGGAACGACAGGCTGGCCAAGTTCCTTTTCGAGGAGGCGTGCCAGAAGGCGCGCGTTATAGTCTGTATCGCCGCCTGCCGCGTGGGTAATAACGAGGTTGATCGGCTTATCTGGATAGGTGGATGCATCTTTCGTAGCACCGCTGTCGCTGCCGCAGCCTGCTGCAACTGCCATGCACGTGCCAAGTGCGATCATGGAGAGCCATTTTTTCATCTTCATGTTTTGCCCCTCTTTCTTTTCAATACGTTAAGGAAGCACTGATAAATTCGGCACAACCATCTTGACGCATCTTTTTCGCCCGCTTATCGTTAGCAAATCCTCCACATAGCCCTCGCTATGCGTCCGGTTTGCTGCCTCAATCGGACAAAAATCTACGCCAATCTGGCAGACCTCATTTTATCAGCGATTCCTTAATAAAATTTTCCTACTCATCCGCCCCTGCAGCAGCCTCCGCCTGCGCCAGTTTCTTTGCCTCGCGGCGATTCATGACAAAGGAGAAGATGAGCGCGGCAACCGCCACAAGGGTGAGG
>JABZYJ010000352.1 GCA_015265235.1 Selenomonas sp.
ATACGCTCGTTGATGGCGTAGAGCTGATCCTGTCCCATGGGCAGCTTCTCGGCAAGCGATTTGATCTGTCCTTTGATTCCCTCGAGTTCGGCGAGAATTTCACCTCGAGCCATTGCATTCTCCTTTCCTGCACAGAAAAAGCCGCCATGCGTTATGACGGCTGTTCTGCGCTCTGTCTTACCCTATCTCGTGTGTGACGACCCATTCCGCGACCTTTTCGCGGTAGGCCTCAGGCACAACGGGCAGGTTGTTCGGGTTGTCCTCAGGCGCGAGTGCGTACTTCCCGCCCTTTACGAGGACGCCGTATGCGACGATCATCCAGCTGTAGATGACTGCTGCCATGCTACTCACCTCCTTTCAGTTTTGCTTCGATTACGGCGAGGCGCGTCTGCATATCTATCATGCCCTCCATGACGGCAAGCTCCGTTTCGGGGATGGGCTGTACGTCCATCTCCTGCGGCTCTGTCTCCGTCGGCGGCTCAGGTTCCGGCGCGGGCTTTGGTCGCTCGACCTGCTCCCACTTGCCGTCCTTGTAATAGAGGTCACAGCCCTCCTT
>JABZYJ010000353.1 GCA_015265235.1 Selenomonas sp.
GCGTTGTCCTTATGATCCTTTTTCAGCTTGTCGAGCTCCCCGCGTGCGGTCTTGCTCTCCTCCTTTGCCGCCTTGAGTTCGTCCTCCTTGGCGGTGTAGCGGCTCTTTTCGACGTAGTTCTTTTCGTAGTCCTCCGCGACCTTCGCCACCTGTTCATCGGAGAGCCCGAGAGCCTTGAGTTCGTCCGTTGTCATAGATTCCTCCATTCTGATAGATTGCTATACCGGCATGATTCAGCGTGCCATTGCACCACCTCCTTGAAAATAGGCATAAGAAAAGCACTCTGCATTTCGCAAAGTGCTTTTTGATTATACTGCAACAGACTTCTGAGCCCCCGAATGAGGATCCTCACGTCGTCTCGGTACCTCCAGCGTCCCCCAGATGCTCTCACCGCGCAAGAGTTTCCTGCACTCCGTGGGCGTGAGAGGCCTGTCATCTATAAGACTTCTCGGCTTATTTACTTCTTCCATACCATATCCCCGCCTTTCCGCAAGATTTCAGAAACTCATGCGCTGCCGCTTCTTGGTTCTCTTCTGTTCCATCCT
>JABZYJ010000354.1 GCA_015265235.1 Selenomonas sp.
ATTTTAATGTCTCTTTACCGATTCTTCTTTCGGAACTCCTCCATAAATGCGGCAAGTTTTTCGACGCCTGCAAGCGGCATGGCGTTGTAGATGGAGGCGCGCATCCCGCCGACGCTGCGGTGTCCTTTGAGCCCCGCGAGCCCACGCTCCTTGGCTTCGGCGACGAATTGCTCCTCGAGCGTGGGACTGCCGAGCCGGAAGGTGACGTTCATGCGCGAGCGGCTGTCCTTCGCGGCGTGGCCGCGGTAGAATCCGTCGGAGCTGTCGATGGCCTCATAGAGGAGCGCCGCTTTCTTTGCGTTTGCCTCACCCATGGCGGCGAGACCGCCGCGCTCTTTGATCCAGCGGGCGACTTTGCCGACGATGTAGATGGCAAAGACGGGCGGCGTGTTGTAGAGGGAGTCGTTCTTCTGGAAGGTGCTGTAGCGCAGCATGGTTGGCAGCTCGGCGGGGGTGTTCGCGAGGAGCTCCTTTTTCGCGATGTTCAGTACGACGCCGGCGGGGCCGAGGTTTTTCTGCACACCCGCATAGA
>JABZYJ010000035.1 GCA_015265235.1 Selenomonas sp.
CGGCTATTTATGCTGCGGACACGCCAGAGTGCTGCCTATAAAGGAGTGATGGCGTTGATCCTAAAACATGGGAGTAAAGACTTTATCAGCGGGCAGAGCATGGACTTTACCCAGTTCAAGGCGGCAAATATCGACATCCATCATATTTTTCCACGCAGCTACTGCATTAAGCGCGGTTTCCCCGAGGAAAAGTGGGATTCTGTCATCAACAAGACGCCGATCTCCTACATCACAAACCGTGAAATTGGTGGTATTGCTCCGAGTGAGTATCTGAAACGGATCTCTGCCAAGGTTGACCGGAGTGACCTGATGAAGTATCTCTCCTCACATTGGATTACAATGGAGGACTGTGAGGCAAACGATTTCGATGCGTTTATGCGCCATCGGGCGACGGCTCTTCTCGATGCCATTGCTGCTGCAATGGGAAAGAGAATCGTTGGGCGTGACAGCGAGGAAATTGTACTGAAGTTTGGTTCGTCGGTATAGGCTTTTGCGTCTCTTTGAGTAGGGAGATCTCGTTTATACAGCCATTGTCATTGCTTCATTTTATCAGTGCTATCTTAGAGTAGAACTACATCGGTGAGGGGCTACCCCTTTTTCACAGGCGGAAGGAGGAAGGCGAACACAGCGGGGATGAGGGCGATGGCGGCGACGGTGAGGAGCGCCGTCGTGAGTCCCTGTCCATCTGCGATATGGCCGAGCACGGGCGTAAAGACGCCGCCGACACTGACCGCGAGGCCGAGCGTCACGCCTGAGGCAAGCCCCACGCGGTTCGGGAGGTACTGCTGACCGAGCACCACCATCGGGCTGTAGATGAGACTGAGCGACGCCGCAATCGGCAGGAGAAGCAGGGCGGCGAGCACGAGGGAGTGTACCTGTGTAAAGAGGAAGATGCACGGCGGCAGAATCACCGCCCCGATGCGGATCATGCGGTGATAGCCATAGCGGTCGGCGAGCCGTCCGCCGAGCAGCGTACACGCCGCGCCGATCGCGTAGTAGACGCTCAGCACGGCGTTGCCCATCGCCTCCGTCTGCCCGAGCTCCTGAATCCAGTACAGCGCGAGGAAGGTATTGATGCCGAAGAAAATGATCGAACGCCCAAAGACAATGGCGGTCAGACGCAGGAACGAGCTCCACTGATCGACGCCCTGCGGACGAGCCTTTGCCTCCGCCGCCTGCGGTGCAGCGTTCAGCTCGTAGAGCCCGTGCAGATGATGGCGGAAGACGGCGCAGATGATGACCTCGGGGACGAGAAAGACGAGCGTTCCCACGAGACCGAACGTCGTCACGGCGGCGGTCATGACCACAGGACCGAGGGCAAAACCGAGATTGCCGCCGAAAGAAAAGATGCTGATATTCTTCGCGCGTTCGCCCTCCGCCGAGGCGTGATGGACGAGCCGCGCCGCCTGCGGGTGGAACATCGCCGCGCCCGTCCCGCTCACCGCGACTGCCGCGCACAGAGCGGAGAACGTCGTCACCACACCCGTGAGCGCCATGCCGCCGCCGGCGAGGAGGAGCCCGAGCGGAATCAGCCACGGGCAGTTGTGCCGGTCGGCGAGCTGCCCAAAGATCGGCTGCACCACCGAGCCAACGAGATTTGAGAACAGCACGAGCGTCGCCGCCGTCGCATAGTCGTAGTGATAGGCCGCGATCAGGAACGGCAGCACCGCCGCGAGCGCACCCTGATTGATGTCCGAGCACAGATGCCCGCATGAGATCAGATAGTTATAGGTCCTTACCTTTGTTGTTGCCATACAAAATGCCCCCTGCCGAATGAGATGCGTTCTATTATAGAACAAAACGGGCACTCATGGTAGGGGGCATATGTGACTTAAGTTCTTTTCTATCAATAGACATACAGGCACATTCATAAAGACGCTCAATACTTCCCGCCCGTGCCGCCGTGGCTGCCGCCGCCCGAGGAGGACGATGACGAGGAGGAGGATTTTGCCTTCGCCGTGCGCACGACGCGCGAGGTGATGTAGTTGTCGTCGCTCTGTGTGAGCTGAAAGCTCTTGTGATCGAGGTATGCATCCGCTGCTGCTGCCGCGGCGATGTTACTCATCTTGCGGATCAGGAAGCAGCGAACGAGACAGAAGATGGCGACGGCGAGGAGAGCAGCGATGCCAAGTGCTGTCGCATTGAACGCCGTGCGTGGGTCGTAGGGCGTACCTTCCTTCTCATAGTGAGTGAGCATCATGTCCGTCGTTTTGGCGTAGGCGGTAAACGCATCCGCATAGCGGTTCTCGCGCAGATCGGGGAGGAACGCTTCGGTCAGCGCATCCATGCACCTGCCGTCGGTGATGCGCGTGCGCATGTTGCTGCTGCTGGAGATATGCCAGTCGCGATCCTTCGGCGCAATGAGAAGGACGATCGCACCGTTTTCTGCCGTGGGTGCGAGGCGGTCATTGATCTCGTTTGCCGCCAGCGCCGCACTTTTGCCGTGGAGATCCTTCAGCGTATAGACGGCGATACGTGCCCCGTGCGCCGCACTGAGCTCCTCGAGCGTTGTGTTCAGTGATGCCGCCTCAGCCGCGGAGAGCAGACCCGCCTCATCCGACAGGAGAGGGGCGCTGCCCGCTGCTGGGGCGGCATTTGCCGATATTTGCAGGGCACATATTGCCATGAGAAACAGGAGAAGTGCAACCGAGATACGATGTATTTGCTTTGTCATGACACTCTCCTATCCGATGATGTACTTGATGGCGTAGTAGAGCAGCGGCAGCGCAATCAGCGCGGGGATGAGCGGATAGCGGAGTGCCTTGCGGCGGTCGATGGGCAGCGAGCCGACGACCTTTCCCGTCTGCCCGTTCATCATGAATGTATAGGGCTGGTTCTCGTAGCGCGTCGTGAGAATCCACACGGGCACCATTGCATAGCGCACCGCGCCGTCCCGCTTTGCGATCTGCGCATTGCCATCGAGACTGCGGCGGTGATAGCCCTTGACCGTGTCCGCGAGGATGCTGACCGCACTCGTGCGCACGCGCCGATCAATGCGCGGCGCGGAGGCCTTGGCATCGACATCATATTTGTCTGCGAGATGCCCGGCAAGATAGGCGGGAGAAAAGGGGATGAGCGCGCTGAAGTCAAATGGTTCGATGCTCTCCATATAGTTGTCGTCCATACGACGACTGCCGTCTGCGGGGACGGCGTGAAATGACATCGTACCGCTGCGGTGACAGGAGTAGATGCGTGTCTCCGTGATGGTCTCATCCGAGGTCTCCGTCACATAGTCGGTCTCCGCACGGAACGTCGCACTTGCGCTGACATCGGCATCAAAGAGCCAGAACGGAACGTACATCGACTGGATCTCCTTGATGCGGTTCGCGTCCTTGAATGCATCGGGGAGCAGCCACCGCCCTTGGTAGAACTTCTTGAGCGCGGCGACGGCGTCCTCCTTCGTCTTTTTGAACGGAATGATGACCGCAGGGCGCAGCATCCCGTCGAAACGGCGCGGGAGGAGGTTCGGACTGCCGCAGTAGGCACAGGAGGTCGCCATCGTATTGGCGTCGGAGACCAGTTCCGCACCGCAGGCAGAGCAGGTCTGCACCTGCATCGCGGCGCGCTCCTCCTCTGACCACTGCGCATCCGGCTCGTTTGCCGCGGCCTCCTTCTCCTCTGCCGTCTTGGCGGCTGCCTCCTCCTGTGCACGGTAGCGCTCCTCGAGGGCAGCGGCATCCAGCTCCGTATGACAGTGCGCGCAGACAACGCGCGCATCCCCCGGATGAAAACTGAGGGGCGCGCCGCAGTTCGGACATTGATAACTGACGGTTGTTTCGGCCATGAGTTTACCTCGCTATTTGGCTGGCGTATGGTGCCCCTGCAAGAGGCCTACTGCTTATCCTTCTCATCAAACGCATCACCGCACTGCGGGCAGAACTTCGGCGGATGCGTCGGGTCGTCGGGCGTCCAGCCGCATTTGTCACAGCGATAGAGCGGTGCTCCTGCGGGACGCGGCTTGCCGCACTCCGTACAGAAATTGCCCTGATTCACAGCGCCGCACGTACACGTCCACCCCGCGGGGATAGGACGGGGCTTGCCGCACTCTGCGCAGAACTTCCCCGTGTTGCCCGCATGGCCGCAGGCACATGTCCACCCCTCCGTGCTCTGCCCCTGCTGGGTCTGTGCGGGGAATGGATTCACCGCGCCGCCTGCATTGCCCTGCGGGCCGAACGTACCCATTGCGCCCATACTGAGATTGCCGACCATGCCGAGCCCCATAAAGCTCGATGCAACGCCGTTCTCGTTGCTTGCTGCCGTGCGTATCGCGTCTGCTGCTGCACCTGCGATACGGCCGGCGCGCAAGTTCGCATCACTCATGATCGCGCCGTCCTGCAGATCTTTGATGCGCTGCTCATCGCGTTCGTCCGCCTTGACGCTCGACACACCGAAGGAGATAATTTCAATGCCGCGTTTTTCGCCCCACTCGGCAGACAGCTCAACGGCGAGTGCGTCACGTATCTCCTTCGTATAGTTAATGAGCTGCGAGTAGCGGATACCCTGCGCTGCGATGCGTCCGAATGCGGGCTGCAATGCCGTCAGCAGCTCGCTGCGCAGCTGCTCGTCGATCTCGCTGCGCATATAGTCGCCGTCCACGTTGCCGCAGACATTGGTATAGAAGAGAATCGGATTCGCGATACGGTAGCTGTACGTGCCGAAACAGCGGATGTTCACGTTGAGCGTATAGGCGCCGAGCACCGTCTCAAACTGGATCGACTGTGCCGTGCCGTACTTATTGCCGATGATCTCCTTTGTATTGACATAGTAGATGCGCTGATCCTTCGCAGGATCGCCACCGAACGTAAAACGTCTGCCGATATTGCGCAGCACCGCCTTCAGATCGCTCGCGAGATCGCCGCCGAACACCGTCGGCTCGGTCGAGGCATCGTACGTGTATGCGCCCGGCTCCGCGCAGATCTCCACGACCTTGCCCTGATCGACGATCATCATGCACTGCCCGACATTCACCACAACGACCGAGCCCGTCGTGATGATATTGCTCTCACCGCTTGTGTTCGAGCTGCGCCCGCGCGCACTCGTGCGCTTTTCGCCCTTTGCGACCAGCGTGTCGGCATCGAGGCTGTCACAGCAGTAGAACTCCTTCCACTGGTCGGCGAGAACCCCGCCCACCGCGCCGGCAGCTGCCTGAATCAGTCCCATCGTTTTTCCTCCTTAGGTTCTGTCACTCAATACGAGAATCATTTTAACATAAGTACGGGAAAAGGGGATTAGAATTCAATATAAAGACAGAAAGGAAAAAGTATTAAGTCAGCAAATGACATGTATGCTGCGACGATATAAATCGCTAAAAGTTTAACGAGACCTTGCGACAATTAAACTTGCAATTTGCCCCTTGGCATACAATGCAGAAAAATTCCTTGCCATGCACTCGCTCCTATGATATAATGCGACTTGTCGCACAGCGGCATGGAGAGGTGTCCGAGTGGTCGAAGGTGCTTGACTCGAAATCAAGTGTGGTGATGAGCCACCGTGGGTTCGAATCCCACCCTCTCTGCCAGTAAAATCAAGGCTTCCGAGCGTTTCGCCCGGAAGCCTTTTTCTGTTCTATTTTTATTTTTGACAGCCTTTTTGACATCATGGCATTTTTAAAGAGATGCTCGGACTGTGACCCGCAGATCGCGTCGAGGAGCACGTGATAGGTCTCCGGCATGACAATCCTTTATAACTTAGAAAGATAGGTCATGGGGAATCCCATTTCTTGATTTATATCGTGGAGTATCTCCTTGGGGATCTGGGCTTCCATTCTGGCGTAATGCTTTTTGAGGTGCTTTTTCAGCATTCTGAAATCGGATTTCTTGGAGAATACCTTTAGCGTGATGAGGATAGCCAAAACATCAGTTTTTCCTCGGATATAGTTTTGTGCGTTGTTTTGAGGAATCTCTAACTCTGCGTGTATTTTTGTATCTGGAATCAAACGCTGAAATTTGTATTTTTTGTTCGGCATATAGATTCGGCTGCCATGCGCACAGGTGTTGCGGATGTCGCTGAGAAAATAAATAAAGCCGTCCAGCTGATTTGCTGACAACTTAAACTGCTTTGCAATAGAGGATTGCTCATTTACTTTCATACACGAGTAAAAATGAGCGACTTGCCCAAATGACGTAACGCTGTTCAAAACCCATAAGGGGACGTAACCGTAAGCTTTTATATAATGGCATATTGAGTTTGTTCCCTTTTGGGTGTAGTACCTGATTGCGTTTTCCAGATTTGTTATCGTGCGGGAAGCAAAACGTCGGTTTTCAGGACTGTCATTCTTGAAGCAGTTGGGGTCTAAATACTGCCTATGGTCATAGCCGTGAATTTCTGAGAAATGGTAAGCGATGAGTGACTTTATATGCTTTTCAATTTTAATCAGTTCTGTAAGAAAATAAGAGCGCATTACCTGATCGAATGAATATAATGCGTACACCTGCTCAAAGGTAGTTCCCTTTGCGTAACGCTCCGGATTCATACCTCTAATAAAATGCTTCTTGTACCCGTTGATGACGTTGTAATAGTCATCCTGCTGCATGCAGTTTGTAAAGAATCTTGGATGTGGGATGATTAAACCGCGACTTTCCAAGAGCTCACGTTGTTCTGTATATGTGCGGAATCTCTTATGTTCCATCGGTTTCTCCTAAAAAGACGAATGACCCTAGCGCCTTGGCGTTAGGGTCATCGTTGTCCAAGGTAGTGACCGAAGCCACGCCGAGGATCCTCTGTATCTGTATATTAGCAGATGACCGCGACTTTTGCAATAAGTTTTAGTTATTGGGTCTTTCACATATCGCACTATATCGTCTTATATCGTGTTATATCGTGCGCACCAAATCCATATACCGCTCAAAATGCCATTGACAGAAGGCATTTGGCGTAGTAGCCTATACGAACATGGAAAGGGGGCGTTTCGTTGCCATTTTATACCTACAGCTATATTGAGCAGGTTGGACAGGCGAGCCATACGGCGTGGTATGTCGTTTCGTTTCTCGCGCTCGCTGCACTGCTTGTCGTGAGCATCAAGTATCTGCGCAGCAGCTTTTCCTCGCGCTACCGCGATCTCGTCGTCCTGCTGTTTCTGGCGGTGATCTTTCTCGGGGGCATACAGTACGGCGACTACAACCGCATGAAGAGCGACCGCGAGCAGACCTCACGCATGGCACAGTTCGTGCAGAGCCTCGGGAAGGATCTCGATGTCCCTGTCAGTGATATCAAGGTGAACTCGACCAATCTGAAGCAGGGCATGCTCGTCGATGTAGAGGGCACGTTCTACGTGATTCATTTCAATGCGGACTTCACGTCGTTTCAGTATGAACGCACGCACCTCCTGCGGCGGGATATACAGATCGTAGATAAGGAGGACTGAGATGATCGTCTACTTACTGGTACTCGCAAAACTCGCTCTCGGTCTGCTCTGTCTCATCGTGCAGATCAACCTCCTCGGCAAGGGCAACCTCGCCCCCACGTCCGCGACCGATCAGGTGCAGAACTACGTGCTCGGCGGCATCATCGGCGGTGTTATCTACAGCAGTGCCATCTCTGTGATTGACTTCCTCCTCGTGCTCGTCGCGTGGACGCTCCTCGTGCTCCTGCTGAAATTTATCAAGGCGAACAACCGCCGCGTCAAGGAGATCGTTGACGGCACACCTGCCATCCTCATCGAGCGCGGCAAAATCCTCATGGACGAGTGCATGCGGCAGGGGCTCCTTGCGCATGATCTCACGCTGAAACTGCGTCTGGCGGGCGTCTACTACATCAAGGATGTCAAGCGTGCCGTGCTCGAGCCGAACGGACAGCTCACGATCATCCAGTATGGGGAGGAAAACGCGCGCTATCCGCTCATCCTCGACGGGCAGGTCGATGAGGATATCCTTGAGCTCATCGAAAAAGACCACGTGTGGCTGAACGCTGCCCTGCGCGATGCGGGCTACGAACTAAAGAATGTCTACGTTGGCGAATACAAGGACGGCAATCTCGCCATCTATCCATACACATAATTGTGAAAACGGCAAAAAAAGAGCCACGCGAAAGAGTTGCTTTCGCGTGGCTCTGCTTATCTATGACAGGAATGCACGGGATCAGTGGATCTCGATCTGCTTGCGCTCGGGCGCATCTGCCGCCTTCGGCAGGCTGACCTGCAGGACACCGTCCTTGAACTCCGCATGGATGTTCGCGTCGTCGATGCCGTCGATGTAGAACGAGCGGCTGACTTCGCCCGTATGACGCTCGCGGCGGATGTAGTTGCCGCTATCGTCCTTCTCGTCCTTGCTCTCGTTATGCACGGCAGCGATGGTGAGATAGCCGTTCTCGTAGCGGAGGTTGATATCCTCCTTCGTCACGCCCGGCAGGTCAGCGGAGAGCTCGTAGTGGTCGCCGCTGTCCTTCACGTCCACCTTGAACGAGGACGCGCCCCAGTTCGCCGCGGGGAAGTCGTGGTCAAAGAGGGAATCAAAGAGGGCAAACGGATTGTTCTGCTCGCTGCGTGCCAGCCCGCGATGTCCGCCAAAAGGTACAAGTCCAAACATGATGATCAACTCCTTAGATTGTTTTGTCGGCTGATGCACTGTTTGGTATCTGCATCAGTCATGTCATTTTCTTTCTTGGGAAGGTGCTTCAATCACCTTTCGATTGTTATTATACCTCTAAAGGTCAAAAAGTCAATAGGTCAAAAAGAAAAAATTGAAAAATTTTTGCACGGCGATATAATAAGACTAGATGATATTTCATGAATGGAAGCGGAGGAAACAATATGGCAGATACAGAGGTCCTTTTCATCGGCTACCCGAAGTGCTCGACATGTCAGAAGGCGGAGAAGTTCCTGCGTGCGCACGGATGTGCGGCACCGATGCGCGACATTAAGACACAGAACCCAACGGCGGACGAGCTGCGTACATGGCACACGAGGAGCGGGCTGCCGCTGAAGCGGTTTTTCAACACGAGCGGGATGGTCTACCGCGACCGCGGGCTGAAGGATAAGCTGCCGGAGATGTCGGAGGAGCAGCAGTACGCCGCGCTCGCCTCGGACGGGATGCTCGTGAAGCGGCCGCTCCTCATCACGAAGGATCGCGTGCTCACGGGTTTCCGTGAGGCGGAGTGGGCAGAGCTGTTTGCGTAGGGGATGATCCCGCAGCTGCGTTTTGAAAGAAGGATTTCGATGAAACGAGAGTACATGGACGGCATCCTCTATGCGATGCTGTTTGCCGTGCCGGCCTACGTGCTGGGGCTGTATTTCCCCATCGTGGGCGGCCCCGTGTTCGGCATTCTGCTCGGGATGCTGTTCGCGAAAAAGCGGCGGCCGGAGAAGACGGAGAGCGGCATCCGCTTTACGGGCAAGAAGATTCTCCAGTATGCGATCATCCTGCTCGGCTTTGAGATGAATCTCTTTCACGTCGTGGAGGTGGGGGAGCAGTCCCTCTACGTGATGGTCTTTACGCTCGCGGCGGCGTTCCTTGCGGCGTTTGTCGTAGGCCGCCTGATGGGGCTCGATCGCGACATGACGGCGCTCGTCGGCGCGGGGACGGCGATCTGCGGCGGCTCGGCGATTGCGGCGGTCGCCCCGGTGATCGGGGCAAAGGATCGGGATGTGGTGATCTCGATTGCGACAATTTTCTTCTTTAACGTGATTGCGGTCTTTCTCTTTCCATTCCTCGGGCACACGATGGGGATGTCCGATCAGGGCTTCGGCATGTGGGCGGGCACGGCGATCAACGACACGTCGTCCGTGGTCGCGGCGGGCTATGCGTACAGTCACGATGCGGGCGCGTATGCGACGATTGTGAAGCTGACGCGTACGCTGATGATCGTGCCGGTCTGTCTCTTCTTCGCGCTGCTCGTGATGCGCGGGGCGAAAAAGAGCGGCGCAGGGTTCTCGCTGCGGCGCATCTTCCCAATGTTCGTGCTCTACTTCATCGTCGCGTGCATTGTGAACACGACGGGCATTCTCCCCGCAGAGCTCTTGCATGGGCTGGGGATGCTCGGAAAGTTCGCGATTGTGCTCGCGATGAGTGCGATCGGGCTGAACACGGATCTCCCGTCGCTCGTAAAGAATGGGGCGCGGCCGCTTGCCCTTGGGATGGTGTGCTGGGCGGCGGTGGCGGTGACGTCGCTCGTCGTCCAGCACGCATTGGGGCTGCTGTAAGAGGGGACAATGGGGAATAAGAAGACAACGAAGCAAGAAAATACCGCTGTGGACGAACAGGACGTCGAGCTGCGGCCGTTCCCGCCGTTTCTGCCGCCGCAGGCGACCGTGCTGATGATGGGGAGTTTTCCGCCAGCAGCGGAGAAGCGGGCGATGGCATTCCACTATCCGAACTTCCAGAATGATATGTGGCGGGTCTATGGGCTCGTATTCTTTGGTGATGCGGCGCATTTTCAGGTGCCGGGGGAAAAGGCTTTCGATGCGGAGCGCATCAAGGCGTTCCTCACGGAGCGCGGCATTGGCTCATGTCCCGGCGTGCGGCGCGCCATCCGCACGCACGGCAATGCGTCCGACGCCTATCTGAAGGTCGTGGAGACGGTGGAGCTGCCCGAGATTCTGGCGCAGATTCCACAGTGTCGCCGCATCTGCACGACGGGCGGCAAGGCGACGGAGATCCTCTTTGATCTCCTCACGGCGGAGAAGAAGGGTAAGGATGTCAAGACGGGCGAGACCGTTCCTGCCCGATGCGGCTCGCACGAGCTCCTCGTCACGCGCCTCCCATCCACCTCGCGCGCCTATCCGATGAAGCTCGAGAAGAAGGCGGAGGCGTATCGGCAGTTCTTCCGCGCGGCGGGGGTTACGGTGGCGGAGTAGAACGAAAAATAAAAGACAGGTCAACGGTTGTGTTTCATGCCGTTGACCTGTCTTTTTTGTAGAAAAACTTCAAAAATATTTTAATATTAAGCAGGAATATGAAGGGGGGTGGAATTAATAGATATGGATGAGAAATACTATGCTTTAAGTTGCAAAGGAGATGTTTGTTATGGGGAAGTTTAAGAAGGCGCTCTTAGGGCTGGTCGGTATTGTGGTCGTCGTCAGCTTGGTTGGTGCTTGCGGCGGTGGTGGAAAGGATAAGTCAGAAAATGCGAACAAGGGGAATTCAACCACTACCACACAGCAGCAAGAAAAACAGAAGGAATACGCAGAGGCGGATATCAATGTGCTGCTCAGTGAAGCAAAGGATAATGCTGCCTCTGCGAATCAAAATTATAAGGGAAAGGCAGTAAAGATCATTGGTGGACATATCGGTAATATTGATTCGGATGTGAAGTATATTACCATTGATGGCACAGCAGCAAAGTACACGATGATTCACATTCGTTGTGATGTAGATGCTAAGAATAAGGAACTAAAAGATGCTATTTTGGCATTGAAAAAAGGGCAGAATGTCACGGTATATGGGACGATAAAGGAAGTCGGGGATATTATGGGATACTCATTGAAACTGGATAAGGTGGAGTCGGCACAGTAAAAGAAGTACCTGTTCCGTCAAGAGATGAGAAAAACAACTTATCCAAAATGTTTCTTTCGCAGCGAGAGAAGTGCCTGAGATACATCCATCAGGATTCCGTTCGTGAGGTATTCCTGCTCAGCTTCTGTAATTGCGATATCGATCATGCGGGTGAGATGCGTTCGCTCTTCTTCGGGCCTTTCTTTGGCGTTAGTTGATGATGCTGCTGATGGTTGAGTATTTATCATCTGTGTGTATCCTTCAGTGAATATATGGATAAGTCAAACGGCACGATATGAGATGATTCATACCGTGCCGTCTTTTTATGCTTTTTTAGAACAGATCGTTTGCGAGGACGATGGTCTGCTCACGCGAGGGGCCGACGGAGACGATGCCGAGGGCGATGCCCGTGATCTCTGCCATGCGCTCGAGGTATTTGCGTGCCTTTTCGGGGAGGTCGCCGTAGCTGCGGATGCCGGAGATGTCCGTCTTCCAGCCCGGGAAGGTCTCATAGACCGGCTCGACCTCGGCGAGGACGTTGAGGCTCGCGGGGACGCCCTTGAGGAGCTCTCCCTTGTGCTGGTAGCCCGTGCATATTTTGATCTCGTCGAAGCCATCGAGGATGTCGAGGCGCGTGACCGCCATGTAGTCGATGCCCGAGAGCATCCCCGCGTGGCGGACGACGACGGCGTCGAGCCAGCCGGTACGGCGCGGGCGCCCCGTGACGGTGCCGAACTCATGTCCCGCCTCACGCAGTTTCTCTCCGATGGGGTTCAGCTGCTCCGTGGGGAAGGGACCCTCGCCGACCCGCGTGCAGTATGCCTTGACGACGCCGACGACCTTGTCGATCTTCTTCGGCGCGACGCCTGCGCCGATGGTGACGCCGCCCGAGATGGGGTGCGATGCGGTGACGTAGGGGTAGGTGCCGTAGTCGATGTCCAGCATGGTCGCCTGTGCACCCTCGAAGAGGATTTTGCGCCCGGCGGCGATTTCCTCGTTGATGAGGGGGATGGTGTCGGTGACGAGCGGGCGCAGACGCTCGGCGTAGCCCTGATACTCCTTCAGCACCTCGTCATAGTCAAGGGGCTCATGGTGGTAGACGGCGGCGAGCTCTGCGTTCTTGTTGTCGAGGTTCTTCTTGAGCTTCTTGGCAAACTCTGCGCCGTCCATGAGGTCACAGACGCGGATGCCGATGCGGTCGTCGCGGTCCATGTAGCAGGGGCCGATGCCGCGTCCCGTCGTGCCGATTTTGTCCGCGCCGCGCTGGGCGTCGCCGATGCCGTCCATCAGTCGGTGGTAGGGCATGACGACATGCGCACGGTCGGAGATGCGGATGTTCGATGTGTCGATGCCGCGCGCTGCCATGGCGTCCATCTCCTGCAGGCAGACCTCGGGGTCAAAGGCGACGCCGTTCGCGATGATGTTGTGCGTGCCCTTGTAGAGGATGCCCGAGGGCAGGAGGCGGAGTTTGTACTCCTCGCCGGCCGCGACGACGGTGTGTCCTGCGTTGCAGCCGCCCTGATAGCGGACGACGGTGTCTGCCTTGCTCGCGAGGTAGTCGACGATTTTCCCTTTGCCCTCGTCGCCCCACTGGGTACCGGTAATAACGATGGTTGACATAGTGAGTCCCCCTTATTTCTTCTCCTTAGAGATCAAATCGTGCAAAGATGTCGTCGACGTTGCGCAGGAAGTACTGGTAGTCAAAGCACGCGTCGATTTCCTCCTTCGTGAGGTGGGCGGAGATGTCGGCGTCCTTCTCGACGTTCGTGCGGAAGTCTTCCTTTTCGAGCCAGCGCTTCATGGCGTTGCGCTGTACCCAGACGTAGGCGGTCTGGCGCAGGATGCCCTTGTTGACGAGTGCCACCAGAATGCGCTGGCTGTAGATGAGCCCGCCCGTGCGGTTCATGTTGTGCAGCATGGCGTCGGGGTAGACGAGGAGTTTGTCCACGATGCCCGTCAGCTTGTGCAGGCAGTAGTCGACGTTGATCGTGCTGTCGGGCAGGATGACGCGCTCGACGGAGGAGTGCGAGATGTCGCGCTCGTGCCAGAGGGTGATGTCCTCCATCGCCGCGACGGCGTTGCCGCGCACGAGGCGTGCCATGCCCGAGACGCGCTCGCAGTTGATCGGGTTGCGCTTGTGCGGCATCGCCGACGAGCCCTTCTGTCCCGCCTTGAAGAACTCCTCTGCTTCGCGGATGTCCGTGCGCTGGAGATTGCGGATCTCGGTGGCGATCTTTTCCAGCGTGCTCGCGATGATGGCGAGTGTCGTGACGAACTCGGCGTGGCGGTCACGCTGGATGACCTGCGTCGCGAGGCGGACGGGGGTCAGACCGAGGTGCTTGCACGTGAGCTCCTCGATGCGCGGGTTGATGTTGGAGTACGTGCCGACGGCGCCCGAGAGTTTGCCGACGGAGACGATCTTCTTGGCGTGCTCGAGGCGCTCGATGTCGCGCTCGATCTCTGCACTCCAGAGGAGGAGCTTCAGGCCGAAGGTCATCGGCTCGGCGTGGATGCCGTGGGTGCGTCCGATGCACGGTGTGTGGCGGAACTCATTCGCACGGCGGCGCAGGACGGTGCGGAACTCCTGCAGATCGTCGAGGATGATGGCGGCCGCGTCACGCATCATGACGCAGTATGCTGTGTCCTTCACGTCGCTCGAGGTGAGTCCCTTGTGGATGTATTTCGAGTCCTCGCCGATGTTCTCTTCGAGGTTCGTGAGGAAGGCAATGATGTCGTGGTCGGTGGTCTTTTCGATCTCGTTGATGCGCGCGACGTCGAACTTTGCCTTTGCCTTGATGTTCTCCACGGCGGCGGCGGGGATTTCCCCCAGCTCTGCCATCGCTTCGCACGCGGCGATCTCGACGTTCAGAATGGTCTGCCACTCATTCTGGATCGACCAGAGATGCCCCATCTCCGGGCGTGTATAGCGTTCTATCATGTGCGTCCTCCTGACTGAAGATTATCATTAAACAGATCTTACCCTATACTATCATATATCTCCATGGGACGAATGTCAATGTATGCCCTCTGTGCTTTCGTGAGCTATCTTTTTTATCCTTTTTACGATATAATAGAGGCACGGGATGAGAAAGGGGGGGGCGGTCGGATGTTTCGTCGGATTCTCGCGGTCGGTGATGTGCACGGGGAGGCGGACTGCCTCGAACGTCTCTGGACAAGGATTGCGTTTGACGACGCGCATGATCTGCTCGTCTTTCTCGGCGACTATATCGACCGTGGCCCTGCGCCTGTCCGCACGCTGCAGTTCGTGCAGCGGCAGACGGAAAAGTACCGCAATGTCCACGCGCTCATGGG
>JABZYJ010000036.1 GCA_015265235.1 Selenomonas sp.
AAATGTATCGTCGATCAGGCGGAGTTTTTGAATCAGTACACGATACTCCGCAGGAACGTCCTTCTTGATGATGCTCACTGATTCGATCCCCTCCTCTTACTCTACTATCATAGTATGCATTGGGGCGAATATTGTCAAGGCAGGAATATCAAGGTGCTCCTCGTTCAACGACAAAAGGAGCACCGCACGAAGGCCTCAGCCTCATGCGGTACTCCCGTGAATCGTTTGACTAATGGAATCGCTGATAAAGCAGTCTCTCCGTTTAGCGTAGATTTTCGCCGACGTGCGGGAAAAAGATACGTCAAGATGCCGCGGCATTGATCCGAGCGTCCGAATAGGATGTCAGTATTGCCTCCCAGTACAGAAAGCCCCCCCTCTGCAACATTTATTATGCAAAGGTGGGGGCTTTGTGTTATAATGAAACGAATACTGTCTTTCAATCGTTTTATGATTACCAGCAGCACAGGAGTGTGAAATATTTGTTCGGCATATCTTCGATTCTCAAGCGATTCCTCGGCGACAACAACGACAAGGAGATCGCGCGCTACCGCGGCATCGTGGAGCAGATCAACGCGCTCGAGCCGTCGATGGTGAACCTCACGGACGACAAACTGACGGGCTATACGCAGAAATTCCGTGAGCGGCTCGCGCAGGGGGCGACGATGGAGGAGATCCTCCCCGAGGCGTTCGCGGTCGTGCGTGAGACCTCGCGCCGCGTGCTCGGCATGCGGCATTTTGACGTACAGCTGATCGGCGGCATCTGCCTCCACGAGGGGCGCATCGCCGAGATGCGTACCGGCGAGGGCAAGACGCTCGTCGCGACGACGGCGGTCTACCTCAACGCACTCGCGGGCAAGGGCGTCCACATGGTCACGGTCAACGACTACCTTGCACGCCGCGACAGCGAGTGGATGGGCAAACTCTACCGCTACCTCGGGCTGACGGTCGGCCTCATCGCACATAACATGGACTTTCCCGAGCGCAAGGCGGCGTATGCCGCCGACGTGACGTTCGGCACGAACAACGAGTTCGGCTTTGACTATCTGCGCGACAACATGGTGCTCTCCGAGAGCCAGATGGTGCAGCGTCACCTGCACTATGCGATCGTTGACGAGGTGGACTCCATCCTCATCGACGAGGCGCGCACGCCGCTCATCATCTCGGGCCCGGGCACGAAGTCGACGGACAACTACCGCGTCATGGCGGAGGCCGTCCGCCACCTGAAGGAGGGCGAGGACTACACCGTCGATGAGAAGGCCAAGACCGTCGCGCCGACGGACTCCGCCGTCCCGAAGATCGAGAAGATCGTCGGCATCTCGAACCTCTACGCACCCGAGAACATCGAGCTCTCGCACTGCTTTACGGCAGCACTGCGCGCCAAGGCGCTCATGCACCGCGACCGCGACTACGTCGTGAAGGGCGATGAGATCATCATCGTCGATGAGTTCACGGGCCGCCTCATGGAGGGGCGCCGCTACTCCGACGGCCTCCATCAGGCGATCGAGGCGAAGGAGGGCGTCAAGATCCAGCGCGAGTCGCAGACGCTCGCGAGCATCACGTTCCAGAACTATTTCCGCATGTATGACAAACTCGCGGGCATGACGGGCACGGCAAAGACGGAGGAAAATGAGTTCCTCAAGATCTACAAGCTGCCCGTCATCGTCATCCCGACGAACAAGCCCATCCGCCGCGTCGACGAGCCGGATGTCATCTACAAGACCAAGGCGGGCAAGTATCGCGCCGTCGGACAGGCGGTCAAGGAGATCCACGAGACGGGGCAGCCCGTCCTCATCGGTACGACCTCCATCGTGCAGTCCGAGGAGATGTCGCACGTCCTGAAGAAAAACGGCATCCCGCACGTCGTGCTGAACGCGAAGTTCCATGAAAAGGAAGCCGAGATCGTTGCCAATGCAGGGCAAAAGGGCGCGGTCACGATCGCGACCAACATGGCGGGCCGCGGCACGGACATCAAGCTCGGCGAGGGCGTCGAGGAGCTCGGCGGTCTCTACATCATCGGCACGGAGCGGCATGAGTCGCGGCGCATCGACAATCAGCTGCGCGGCCGCTCGGGTCGTCAGGGCGACCCCGGTGCGTCGAAGTTCTTCCTCTCACTGGAGGACGATCTCATGCGCCTCTTTGCCTCCGACCGCATCGCGGGCATCATGGATCGCCTCGGCATGGACGAGGACGAGCCGATCGAGCACGCGATCATCACGCGCTCGGTGGAGCACGCGCAGAAAAAAGTCGAGGCACGAAATTTCGACATCCGCAAACACGTCCTCGAGTACGACGATGTCATGAATCAGCAGCGCGAGGTCATCTACGGTGAGCGCAAGAAGATCCTGCTCGGTGAGAACCTGCGCGACAACATCCTCGCGATGGTAAGGCACATCATCAAGGACGAGATGGCGCAGTACGCGAACGAGAAACTCTACCCCGAGGAATGGCAGCTCGATGCACTCATCGAGGACGCGGAGAAGGTCTACGCCCCGAAGGGACGCCTCAAGAAGGCGGAGCTCGAGGTGCTCGCGCGCGACGAGATCCAAGAGGAACTGGAGAAGGTCGCCGAGGAGGGCTACAAGAACCGCGAGCTGATGTTCGGCGAGGAGAATATGCGCGAGCTCGAAAAGGTCGTCATGCTCCGCGTCGTCGATCAGAAGTGGATGGATCACCTCGATCACATGGACATGCTGCGCGAGGGAATCAACCTGCGCGCCTATGGACAGCGCAACCCTCTCGTCGAGTACAAGATCGAGGCGCTCACGATGTTCGAGGAGATGGAGGCGGCGATCATGGATCAGATCGCCTCGCTCATGTACCATGTGAGCATCGTCACGCCGGTGGGTCCCGCACAGGAGGGCACGGTGGACGGCAGTGCGCCGGCTGCGGCGGAGGGGGCGGCGCCCCTGCCCGCGCCCGTCGTGGATGCGGCGGCACAGCAGCGCGCCGAGCAGCTGCTCGCACGTGAGCGCTCGAAGCTCGAGAACCATCTCATGAACGCGCGCGTCTCGCACGGCGATGAGTCTGCGCCTGCCGAGGCAAAGGCGGAGAAGAATGAGGACGGCAAAAAGATCGGGCGCAACGATCCGTGTCCCTGCGGCAGCGGCAAGAAGTATAAGAACTGTCACGGGAAGGATAAGTAGAGACAGGATTTGATGTATGTCCAACGCGAATGCTTAGTTCCGCAAGCGGTCGGGCACTTATCTGCCTAAATACCGGCGCACTTCTTAAACGCGCTTCGCTTGAACGAAAGAAGTACGCCGGGGGCAGAACGTGCCCTTTGCTCCGCTTGCTCCACTAGGATTCGCTTTTGGACAATACATCGCCCCCTTTACGCCCAAAGCCTCCCCCGTCGGTACGGGGGAGGGGGACCATGTGCAGCATGGTGGAAGGGGCGCTTTGAACGGTCCGCTCTTATATCACGTTGAACTTACATTTTAAGGAATAAACTATGCTGGAAGATCTGAAACCGACACTGAATGATCTGGGCGAAAAGCTCGATCAGATGCGCATCTCGCTCGAGATCCCCGCGAAGGAGGAGAAGATCGCCGAGCTCGAGTACAAGATGGGCGAGCCGTCTTTCTGGGACGACGCGGCGGCGGCGCAGAAGCTGAATCAGGAACTCGCCGCGCTGAAGGGCGGCGTCGATACCTACAAGGGGCTCATGGCAAAGTACGAGGATGCCGAGACGCTCTACGAGATGGGCATCGAGGAGGGGGATGCGTCCATGGAGGACGACATCCGCGCCGAGCTCGATCTCATCGCGGAGGGACTTGAGACCCTGCAGCTCGAGGTGCTGCTCTCGGGCGACTACGATGCGAACGATGCCATCCTGACGCTCCATGCGGGCGCGGGCGTCAAGTCCGCGACGCTCTTCATCAAGGGGCACAACGCCTACGGCTTTTTGAAATCCGAGAAGGGCGTTCACCGTCTCGTGCGCATCTCGCCGTTTGACTCGCAGGCGCGTCGGCACACGTCGTTCTCCGCGTGCGATGTCATGCCCGAGATCGACGATGCGGTCGAGGTGCCGATCAACATGGACGATGTGCGCGTCGACTACTACCGCGCGAGCGGCGCGGGCGGACAGCACATCAACAAGACCTCGTCCGCCGTGCGCATGACGCATGAGCCGACGGGCATCGTTGTGCAGTGCCAGAACGAGCGCTCACAGCTCCAGAACAAGGAGCAGTGTATGAAGATGCTCCGCGCGAAGCTCTTTGAGCTCGAACAGGAGAAAAAGGAAGAGGAGATCGCGAAGCTCGAGGGCGTCCAGCAGAAGATCGAGTGGGGCAGCCAGATCCGCTCCTACGTGTTCCAGCCCTATACGATGGTGAAGGACGTGCGCACGAACGCCGAGACAGGCAACGTGCAGGCGGTCATGGACGGCGAGATCGACCCATTCATCCGCGCGTATCTCAACGCCAAGGCAAATCACGAGTTTTAAGGAATCGCATTCACATGCCTCTCGTGAACACATCGAGGCCATGTGTATACTTTAGGAAGCACTGATAAATTCAGCACTACCATCTTGACGCATCTTTTTCGCCCGCACTTCGGCGGAAAATCCTCCACATAGCCTTTGCTATGCGTCCGGTTTTCCACCTTGTTCGGACAAAAAATCTACGCCAATCTGGCAGACTTCATTTTATCAGCGATTCCTTAGGACTATTGACAGAAACCTGTGGATAGAGTATTATAATACATAAATAATAATGATTTTAGATTTATAGGAATTAGGGATTACTATGCGCGAACGTACATTATTAACGCCGAGCGAAGTGACGGACATCCTTCGCCGGAACAAGAAGAAAGTAACACCGCAGCGGCTTGCCGTCTATGCGGCTCTTGCCGATACGACAGAGCATCCGACGGCGGAGACGCTCTATAAGGAGCTGCGCGCCGACTATCCGACCATGAGTCTGGCGACGGTCTATAAGTCCCTCGACGCGTTCTGCGAGATCGGCATTGTCCGCGAGCTGAATGTGGGCGAGGAGGCATTTCGTTATGATGCGGATATATCGCCGCATCCCCACATCCGCTGTATGTCCTGTGACAGGGTGGCGGACGTCCCGATTACGGCGCTTCCGGCACTGGACAAGAATGTTGCGTCGGTGACGGGGTACCGCATCGTCTCTCAGCAGATGTATTTCTTCGGGTACTGCCCCGAATGCCAAAAGAAGAAAGCAGGAGCATAAGGGAACTACTCTGCCATTTACGGTTTCGCTTGACGACACTCATACGAACTGAAATACAGTATCGTATGGGTGTTTTTTGTGAATAGAAAAGAACATATTTTTATTAATGTACTTCTTCATAAATTTTACTCAATTCAAATTAAGTTTACTGCACTTTTCTCGATAGTTATATATAGGTCAATCATCCTACTCGAAAACAGAATTATGGAACTATTTTCTTTAAATTATAAGAGAGAAAAAATTAAAAGAAAATAAATCAATTTATGAAAGGATAAGGCGGATGAGTAACGGTCACTACAGGGCGGCAGCGGTGCTCTGCATCACGGGAGGTATTCTGCCGATGTCGGCAGCAGCTCAGGCAGCGGCGCCATGGGTCTATGACGCTGTGGAGGAGCTGGCGAATGATGGGTATATCGACCTAGGCGGACGGGATGCGTCAACGCTTTCGGAGAAGGAGCTCACCGAGCTTGTGGCACAGGGACTGCACGAGATCGACCGTGTCCAGCAGGGGACGCTTGCTGATGAGTATGGTCGCGTCACGGCGCTGATGGTGCGCGATGAGATGCACGTCAAGCTCTATCGGGAGCAGGAGCAGATCGCGCGCAGGAATTACGATCAGGCACTGCGTGCGTCACGCCATGCCGAGGAGACGCTTGCCCGGCAGTCCATGCGCGGCGTGAACCGCTTGGAGGTCATGAGGCCGCTGCAGGCGCGTGCCGAGGCTGCCCGTACTCATCTTACGTCGGCTGCACGCGATTATGCACTCACGCAGATGCGCCGTGAAAAACGCGAGCTTGCCTATGAAAAGCTGAAGGAACGGCAAAGCCGCCTCCTGACACGGCTCACTGCAACGGAGTCGCCCAGCGGACGTGAGGATGTGTCCGTCGTGCGGCCGCAGGTGATGGATGCGGCGGCACGGCTGCGTGCGGAGTTCATTGAGAATCTCACGGCGTCGGGCTATACCGACCGCGAGAACGCCGAGCAGCAGCTCTACGCACCCGTCCTCCTGCCGGATGTCCCGGAAAAACGTCTGAAGATCGACGGTCAGATCCGTCTCGACTCCGGACATTCGACGGGGAAGGAGAGCGGCAAGGATCGGACGCGGCTCCGCGCGCGCATCTACCCCGACTACAACATCGACGGCAACTGGCATGCGGTGGGGATGATCGAGGCAGAGAAAACCATTATAGGGGACGGCGGCGACAAGGACGGACAGCTGAAGTTCGACCGCTGGTACCTGACGGGGCGCTCGGGCGTGACCGATGTCATGGTTGGGCAGTATGGCTCGACGATGGCAGAGGGGAACGTCTACGACAGCAAGTTCCGCGGCGTTCGTCTTTCGGCGGGGGTGCCCATTACCTATACCTTTGAGCACGGGAAGATCGACCGTGCACGCAAGGTGACCGGTTTGACCGCCTCCTATCGGACAGCGGTGGATACGACGGAGACGGGCGTCTACCGCTTCGATAAGATCGGCAGTGCCGTGCGTACAATCTACATGGGGAACTATCGCCGCCCGCTCGGCATCTTCGACTTCGGTGCGATGGTTCTCCACGGCAGGGATCACGCGGCCGGGAACGGCACGGGCTACGTATTCACGCTGGAGCGCCCGGGCGCAGGCGCGTGGCGGCCGGGTTCCTATTCCTACTGGCTGAAATACTATCGTCAGCCGAGTGCGACCTATGTCAGCCACACGATGAACGGGATGGCGGACTACATGAACTACGATGCCTCGGGGAGCGGTCCGCTACGCGGCGGGTTCCGCGGATGGGGTGCAGGATGGTCCTATACGGTGAAAAAGAATCTGCTCTTTTCGCTGGAGTACTACGATCTGCAAGACCTGACGACGCGGGAGCGCAGCAGGACGATCTGGGGAGCGCTGACGGGCTATTTCAAAAACTATGATGAATGAGTGCGGGAGGCAGAAAATTTTATGTTGAACGAGTTGAAGCAGGGCAAGGCAAAGCTGTGCGTGATCGGTCTCGGATATGTCGGACTGCCGCTTGCCGCAGCATTTTCCAAGCATTTTTCGGTCATCGGTTACGATCGAAATGCAGAGAAGATTGCCGCATATCGCAGCGGCATCGACCCCAGCGGAGAGACATCCTTTGATGATGTGGACAGGACGCGGATCACGTTTACCGACGACGAGTCCGCGCTCGATGATGCCGTGTTCTACGTGGTCGCCGTTCCGACGCCGATCAACGGGGACAAAACTCCCGACCTGACGCCGCTGCGCGGGGCGACACGCGCCATTGGCAGGCACATGAAGAAGGGGAGCATTGTCGTCTATGAGTCAACGGTCTATCCCGGGGTGACAGAGGATGTCTGTCTTCCACTGCTCGAAGAGGAGTCGGGTCTAGGCGGCGGTACGGATTTCAAGGTGGGGTATTCTCCGGAGCGCATCAACCCAGGAGACACGGTCAATCGGCTGGAGAACATCGTCAAGATCGTCTCCGGAATGGATGCGTCGGCACTCGATACGATCGCAGCCGTCTACGGCACGGTGGTGCAGCGCATTCACCGCGCATCCACCATCCGCGTCGCAGAGGCGGCGAAGGTGGCGGAGAACGCGCAGCGCGACATCAATATTGCCTTTATGAACGAGCTGGCGATGGCGTTTCACCGTATGGATATCGATACGGGCGAGGTCGTCGATGCGATGAATACGAAGTGGAATGCGCTGGGCTTCACCCCGGGACTAGTCGGCGGACACTGCATCGGCATCGATCCCTACTATTTTATCTATGAGGCACAGAATCTCGGCTTTCACTCCGAACTGATCGAGACGGGACGGCGGATCAATGATCGTATGAGCAGCTATGTTGCCAATGCTGTGGTGCGCGGGCTCATGCGGGCGCAAGTGAATCTGGCGACGGCGCGTGTCTATCTTATGGGCATGACGTTCAAGGAGAACTGCCCCGATGTGCGCAACTCGCGGGCGGCAGATGTCTACCGTGCGCTCTCCGACTACCGCCTCAATCTGTGGGCCGTGGATCCACAGGCGGATGCGGAGGATCTGCGCCGCACGTATGACATCGGTCTGACGCCGCTGACGGAGATCCGCGATGCGGACTGCATCATCTATCTCGTCCCGCACGAGGAATTTCGCCGGCTGACATGGGCGGACCAGAAGCAGTTTTTCCGTGCAGACGGCGCGCGTCTGATGATCGACGTCAAGCGGATCTTTTCCAAGGAAGATGCGGAAGCAGAGGGCTATCAGTACTGGAGCCTTTGAGCAGGTACGGAGGATTGGATGAGTTATCGGAAACTGACATTGATCGTTGTCCTCGTGCTCTTGTGCGTGTGCGGTACGCTCGTCTATTTGCGGGATCATGTGATGCAGCGCTCGGATGCGGGGGCGGAGATTACGGATCTCAGTGCGGTCTATGCAGCGCATGATGAGATCGAGGCAGCCCGTAAGCGTCTCGCGGAGGGGATTGAGCCCGCCGAGGTTGTGACGCGTCTCAAGGGGGATGAGCGCGTGGTCGGCATCGTTATCGACGGCCTGCCCGAGCGTCCGCTTGCAGCGCGTCTGCTGGATGTTTTGAAAAAGCATGATGTGCCTGCCGTATTCTTTGTCGAAGGGCAGAATGCAGCAGATCAGCCCGAGACGATCCGACTGATCGATCAGGCGGGACAGGAGATCGGAAACTATACCTTCGTGGGCATCAGCGGCGCAGAGAAATTGAAGCAGGATCGCCTGCTTGCGGAGCTGTGTCGGACGCAGATGGCGGTCGCCGCCTATTCGCCGCAGACGCCGCAGCTCTTTCGTGCACCGCGCACAACGTATACGGATGAGCTCCTGCGTGTCGTGCATGCCGCAGGCCTGTCCTACGCGGTGAAGGAAAACGTGCGCTATCGTGTCGGCTCCGTCCATACGGCAGAGGACGCGGCTGCATTCGTCACTGTACTGCCGCCCGGCAGTATTCTTGCCGTTGAGATCAACCGTCCTGTCGAAGTGCCGGCAGCGGATCCGGGAAAGACCGATGAACGGCCTGCTGTCGATAAGAAGCCGACGGTGAGTGACCCTGTTCCGACGGATCAGACGGCACCGAAGCCGGATGCTGCCAACGAGCTGGATCAAATTTTAACCGCAATGGAGGGGCAGGGGATGCGCGTGATCTCCATTCATGATTTCCGTAAAATACGCTATCTGCCGGCACCGCTCCCGACGCCGACGGAGGAAGGAGGTACGCCGACGCATGGATGAGCAGAAGAACGAATCGGTGCGCAGTCCAGAGGAGCAGGAGATCCTCTTTGAGGAGAAACAGGATCGCCGCCTCCTCTCACATGTGCCCGATGCCACGGGAAAGCGCAGCAATTACAGCCGCCGCGGTGCCGTGGATACCCTTCGGACAGAGGACTATGCACAGTACGAGCAGGATGCAAAAAACGGGCAGCGCTATCTGGTCGACTACCCCGTGACGATGCACCTGTCGAATGGCTCTGTTATGGAGGCCCGTGCCGTCGACATATCGACGACGGGCATTCTCGTGCAGATCCCCACGGCAGATGGGCAGGAGCCCTCGTTTGACAAGGATGTCAAGCTGACCTTTGAGATCGTCCCCGGTTCACTTCCCGAGGGCTATGAGATGAAGGTGAAAAAGCTGCCCGCCCTCGTCGCGCGGAAGTTCCGGAAGGGTACGGGCGAGATCCTCTTTGGGATCGAGTTCAAGACCACATTGGCGGAGTACGCGGCGAAGAACCGCCGTGACTACCGTCTGTGGACGGCGACGTTTTTCCTCGCCATCATTGCCTTTATCATCGTGCTGATGCGCGCGGAGTCTGTGATTTACTTCAAATTCAATCGGTGGCTTTATCTCTATAGTATTATTGCAGCGATGTTCCTTCTCACGCGGTATCTATTTGCGACATTCTATCGCCCCGTACGCATTGATCCGAACTATACGCCGGGCGTGTCCATCATCATTCCCTGTTTTGAGGAGGAGGAGTGGATTCAGCGTACGGTGCACAGCTGCATCAATCAGGACTATCCCGTCGATAAACTTGAGGTCATCGTTGTGGATGACTGCTCCAAGGATCGCTCGGCAGAGCGCGTGGAGGAGATCATTGCCAAACTCAAGGAGGCGGATACGGGCGATCACGCCTATCGTGTGGCAGAGCGCATCCGTTTCTTTCGTCAGAGTGCGAACCTCGGAAAGCGTGATGCAATGGCGCGCGGGGCGCGCGAGGCAAAGCATGAGCTGCTCGTCTTTGTGGACTCGGACAGCTTTCTCGACCCCTTTGCGGTACGCAATATCGTCCAGCCGTTCAAGGACAAGGAGATGGGCGGCGTCTCAGGGCGTACGGATGTCGCGAATACCTACACCAACGCCCTGACCAAGATGCAGGCGGTGCGCTACTCCATCGCCTTCCGCGTCATGAAGGCGGCGGAGGGCTATTTCGACGCGGCGACCTGTCTCTCTGGGCCACTCTCGTGCTATCGCCGCGATCTCGTGCTGAAGTACATGGATTCATGGCTTAATCAGCGGTTCCTTGGGCAGAAGGCGACGTTCGGCGACGACCGCAGCATGACGAACTTCATCCTGCGCCACAACCGCACGACATATCAGGACTCTGCCGTCTGCATGACGATTGTCCCGCGCTCGTACAAGGTGTTTCTGCGGCAGCAGATGCGGTGGAAACGCTCGTGGCTGCGTGAGTCGCTGATCGCATCGCGCTTCATGTGGAAGAAGGAGCCGTTTATGGCACTCAGCTTCTATATGGGGGTTCTCGTGCCGATTGCCGCGCCTGTGATCGTGCTCTACAACCTGATCTACGTGCCGATCATGCACCGCGTATTCCCGACGAGCTTCATCGTCGGCATGCTGATGATGTCGCTGCTCATGAGTATGGCGCAGCTCTTTATTCGCCGCAGTACGACGTGGATCTATGCCCTCTGGTTCTGTCTCTACTATGAGGCCGTGCTGCTGTGGCAGATGCCCGTGGCATGGGTGACCTTCTGGAAGACGACATGGGGCACGCGCATGACGGCGGCGGATGTCGAGGAATTGAAGCGTAAGCAGGAAAAGGATGCAGCGAAGAAGATGAAAGCAGTGGAGGCAGGATGAAGGAAAAGCAGACCCCCCCGCCTCTGGCGGTGAATCTTCCGGGTGAGGAGAATTTTACAAAGAAAAAGAACCGCCACAAGCGCATCCGCGTTGTCGCGGAACTGCTCCTGCTCGCCATCATGGCAGTGATTATCATCAATTTGTTCTTCACGCTGAAGACGTACATCCCCTATGCGTCGGCGGATGCCGATGCGGAGGATCACGGCTTTATCGCCATTTCGTATTTCGGCGTGGATCGCATGGGCGATACGAGCACGCTGATCGGAAAGGATCAGCTGCGCCGCCATCTGGCGGAACTGCATCGGCAGGGCTATGTCACAATCAGCCAGCGCGACATTCTGGATTATTATCAGCAGGCAAAAAATCTGCCGCCGCGTGCCCTCTACCTCATGTTTGAGGACGGGCGGCGCGATACGGCAATCTTCGCACAGGAGATCATGGAGGATCTCAACTTCAAGGCGACGATGATGACCTATCCCGAGAAGTTTGCGCTGAATGATCCGAAGTTTCTCATGCCGCGCGATCTCCGTGAGATGGAGGATTCGAGCTTCTGGGAGATGGGGACGAACGGCTATCGGCTGGAATACATCAATGTGTTCGACCGCTACAATAACTATCTCGGAGAGCTGGATCCACTCCGTTTCAATATGGTGCGTTCCTATCTCGGACGCAAGTACAATCACTATCTGATGGACTACATCCGCGATGCGGACGGCGTGCCGATGGAGAGCGAGCGACACATGAAAGATCGTGTCGCCTACGACTATATGCGTCTGCGCGACATCTACGAGGAAGAGCTTGGCTACATCCCCATGACCCATGTGCTGATGCATGCGAATACGGGGAAATTTGGCAATAACGCTCCCATCAGTGCCGCCAACGAGCGTTGGATCCGCGAGCTGTTCCCGATGAATTTCAACCGTGAGGGCTTTGTGCTCAATCGACGGGACAGCAGTCTCTATGATTTGACGCGGATGCAGCCACAGCCCTATTGGGCGATCAACCATCTGCTCATGCGCATCAAGTACGATACGAATGAGGATCTTGAGTTCGTGACAGGCGACCGCGACAACCGCCGTGCGTGGGATCTCCGCGAGGGGGCTCTCGAGCTGCGCGACGAGTCGCTGCTCCTGACGACCCTGCCTGAGGGACGTGCCTATGCGCGCCTGCAGGAGGGCAGCGAACTGCGTGATCTGAACATCGACACCTATGTAGACGGGAACGCCTTCGGCGCACAGCAGATCTATCTGCGCAGTACACCCGACCTGAGTCAGTCGATCTGTGTCTCATTGGTGAACAATGTGCTCCTCGTGCAGGAGACGCAGCAGGGCAGTACGCGGGAGCTCTATCGCGAAAAGATCCCTGTGATCCTCGGTGAGACCATCCCCTCCGTTCCGGAGGATCGGCGCGATGCAATGGTACGCGAGAACGAGGCGTTTGCGCGCTATGCGCCGTCGCCCGTGAGCGCCGAGGAGTATCTCGGGCGGGCGGAGGAGATCCGCAATACACCCGTTGAGTCTGTGGAAGACGGTGCGGAGCCGTACGAGGGCGAGCAGAGCTTTCATCGGCGCTCCAGTCACCATCTCGTGATTCACCTGCGGGATAATGCCTTGACGATCACGCTGGATGATGTGGCGCTGCCGCAGGACATACCAGTACAGGTTTCTGAGCGCGGCAGCATATTCCTCGGTGGCTCGTGGCAGGGGGAGGCGTGGAGTCAGCGCAACCTGGCCGACGATGTGTATGATGCCGTATTCCGCAAGTTCCAGGTGACGGTCGGCGCAGATGACGCCGCACGCCAGCGCGTGGTCTATACGAGTGAGTATACGGGCTGGGAGAAGGCAGTGCACCGCGCAGAGGAGATCTGGCTGAAGCTGGTCGAATGGTTTATCAAGCTATAGGATGGGAGGAGAAACGATGCGCTATTCTGTGACGGTACTCTTCCTTCTCTTTGCGCTTCTCCTCAGCAGCTGTGCGGGCGCAGAGCCGCTGCGCAGCGGAGAGCATTCGCCGGTTCGGCTGACGGTCTGGCAGACCTACTGGGATAGGGAGGATGGCGCAGCCGAATATGCAGCGCTGCGCCGTCAGGTGGAGGCTGTCTCCCTGTTTGCTGTATGCTACGATGAAAACGATGCGCTTCTTGTCCCCGACGAGGTGCGCACGATGCTTGCCGCACAGAAGAAAGGCAAGGCGGAAACCTATCTCAGCTTTACGAACGATGTCCTCGGAAAAAAGCGTGTGGAAAAGGATCGCGAACTCCTGCGGCGGATTCTGCACGATGATGCCGCGATCGACCGCAACGTCGATGCCACTGTCCGCCTGACCCGTGAGCTGGGTGCGGACGGCGTGGAGCTGGACTATGAGAACTTTGCCAAGGAAAAGATACTGCTCGACCGCTACATGATCTTTACCTATCGTCTGATCGTTGCGTGCGTACAGCAGCATCTAAAGCTGCGGATCGTCCTCGAGCCGTCTATGCCGTTTGATGCCGGATTCGCACCGGGGGCGGAGTATGTCGTCATGCTCTATAATCTCTACGGAAAACACAGCGGTCCGGGAGCGAAGGCAGAACGGGCGTTTATTGAGAAGACCATCGAGCGGATGCACGCTTTGCCGGGTAGTCCGTCCGTCGCGTTCGCAACGGGCGGATGCCTGTGGCAGGATCATCACGTGATCTTGGGGGGGAGCGGCGAGAAACGCTTTATCACCCAGCGCGAGGCAGAGGAACTCGCCGCGCGCGCCCATGCTGAGCCTGTGCGTGACGAGGAGAGCGCGGCGCTCCACTTCGCGGCTGACATCGACGGGCATAAGACAGAGGTCTGGTATGCAGACAGTGAGACACTGAATGCGTGGATTACCTGTGCGGCAAATCAAGGCATCGAACAGGTCAGTATCTGGCGCATGGGAGGAAATCATGAGATTGGCAAAGTGCGCAGCCGATGAACTGCGAAAGGAGGAGAGCAATGCAGCATAAGAAGGCAGGCTATGGAATTCTGCTTTTTCTCTGCCTCGTTCTGATCGGAGGAGGAGCAGCATCTGCGGCAGATCGTGCCGCCGCTCCGTATACGGAGAACAGCGGTACGCACGTCGAGCGTCTGCAGTTTATCCCAACAACAAAACCGGCGGTGATCTTTACCTTTGGCGGACTGTCCAAAGGTGCGGAGCTGGACGGGATCCTGACGGAGATGGCGGCACAGGGAATGCGCGGAACGTTCTTCGTGACGGAGCGCGAACTTCAGCGCAACGGCGAGAACATCCGCCGCATTGTGGCGGCAGGACAGGATCTCGGGATCGGACTGCGCACGGAGGCGGGCGCGGATACGGCCGCCTATGAGGCGCAGATTCAGCGGATCCAGACGGCACTCCGCACGCGGTATGGCGT
>JABZYJ010000037.1 GCA_015265235.1 Selenomonas sp.
TCGGCAGTGTGATCGGGCGCATCAATCAGGATCGCGAGACGGGCGTTGCGGGTATCCTCGGGACGTTCCCCACCGCTGTTCCGATTCGCATTCACGTGAAGGACGATGCGCTCGGCACGGAGGAGACCTTCGGTGCGCAGATTGCCTACGATGAGGACTTCCTGCCCGTGCTCTCGGGCAGTATCGCCTATGCGGCAATGAGCCGCGTGTCGGATTCCCTCGGCAGCAGCACGGCGCGCATCCGCTTTGCCATCCGTACGAATGCCGTGGACAGCGGCGTCTTTGAGCGGCGCAATATGTACTACAGCGCGGCAGATGTCGGGCAGGTCGCCGTGACGGAGCTGCTGCAGGCAATGAATATGATCGTGACGAATCCGCAGGAGGAGTCCGATATTCTCGATCTCGACGTGGATGTGGAGCTCACAGGCGGACGTCAGACGGCCGTTCTGGTCTCGGCGGTGCCGGACAAGCTGGTGGTAAAGCCGGGCGATACGGTGACGTTCAAGACGAAGATCCGCCCCTATCGCAAGCCGGAGGAGACGCTGTCGATCCCCTATCGTGTGCCGAAAGCGCAGCCGGCGGGGACGCTGAACCTCGATATCCGCGGCGGCGGCTTTGTTCCCGTGAATCCCTTGGCACTCCTTGCGCAGGCGGGGCTCGAGATCCCCGACGACGAGGAGAAGTTCAAGTCGACGGCGGAGAAGCTGGACGATCTTGCCGCTCAGGGACAGAACAATGAGATCATCATCGCGCCCGGAGCGGCGCCCGCACCGAGCTCCGAAAAGGAAATGAAGAAGCGCATGCGCGCGGCGGCAAAGGCGTCGGCACGCGCGGCAGAGCGCGAGGAGCCGAAGCGCGTGACGCTGCTCGGCGATCCGAAGAAGAAGGACGAACGCGAGAAATTCTATGCGCCGTATGTGATCGAGAACGTGATCCACGCGACGCTGAAGGTTGAGGAATAAGGACGAATGGAACAACTGGTCATTCATGGAGGGCATCCCCTGCGCGGCCATGTGAAGATCGGCGGGGCGAAAAATGCGGTGCTGCCCATTATCGCGGCGGCACTGCTCGGTACGAATGGAAAAAGTGTGCTGGATGAGGTGCCTGCACTCGAAGATGTCTATACGATTACGGCGGTGCTGCGTGCCCTCGGCGTGACGGCAGACTACACGGCATCGGAGCATCGTCTGGTCATCGATGCGACACACATTGCGACGGTCGCAGCCCCCTACGACCTCGTCCGCAAGATGCGCGCGTCATTTCTCATCATGGGCCCCTTGCTGGCGCGCGAGGGTCATGCGGAGATCTCTCTGCCGGGCGGCTGTGCCATTGGGACACGCCCGATCGATCTGCATCTCAAGGGCTTTGAGGCACTCGGGGCGGAGATCGAGATCACGCAGGGTGCCATTCACGCGCGTGCGCCGCATGGGCTCAAGGGGGCGCGCATCTACTTCGATTTCCCGAGTGTCGGGGCGACGGAGAATGTGATGATGGCGGCGTCCTGCGCCGAGGGGCAGACGATTCTTGAGAATCCTGCGCTCGAGCCGGAGATTGTCGATCTCGCGAACTATCTCAATGTGATGGGGGCGCGCATCCGCGGTGCGGGAACGAACCGCATCAAGATCGATGGCGTGCCGGAGCTGCACGCGGCGGACTATACGATCATCCCCGACCGCATCGAGGCGGGGACGTACATGGTCGCGGCGGCGATGACGCGCGGTGATGTGTTCATCGAGAACGCGATCAGCGAGCATCTGAAGCCCGTCATTGCGAAACTGAAGGAAGCGGGCGCACAGATCGAGGAGGATATTGCAGGGGTGCGCGTCTCTGCCGACCGCCCGATGAAGGCGATTGATCTCAAGACGATGCCCTATCCCGGCTTTCCGACGGATATGCAGGCGCAGTTCATGGCGATGCTTGCCATCGCCGAGGGGACGAGTGTCGTGACGGAGACGGTGTTCGAGAACCGCTTTATGCACGTCGATGAGCTCGTGCGCATGGGGGCTCGGATCCGTGTGGACGGACGGACGGCGACGGTCGAGGGCGGGGCTCTCCTTAGCGGTGCCCCTGTGCGGGCGACGGATCTGCGCGCGGGTGCGGCGATGGTGCTCGCGGGGCTCGTGGCGCCGGATGAGACGCGCGTCGGCTACATCCATCACATCGACCGCGGGTACGATGATCTCGTGGCAAAGCTCGTGGCGCTCGGTGCGGATATTCAGCGCGTGGATGCGGAGTGGGCAGGAACATAAAAACTGCTTGCATAATAAAGAATGATGCGATAGAATAAATTCAGAACGATGGATTGAGGAGGTATGAAGGATGAAGCACATCAAGACGGTCAACAAGCCGACGATGCAGTCCACGCTCTACACGGGCGGCTGCGGCGAATGCCAGGCATCCTGCCAGTCTGCCTGCAAGACTTCCTGCACGGTGGGCAATCAGCCCTGCGCGAAGTAAGACGGGGAAATCGGCACAGCCCTTCTCGTTTGCGAGAGGGGCTTTTTGTATGTGTTGTGACAGTGGCAAATGTTATGGAGACGCATACGTTGCACACTCCACGCAAACACCTCGTTCCGCAAGTGATCGTGTGCTCGTTCGCCTAAATACCGGCGCACTTCTTAAACGCGCTGCGCTTGAACGGAAGAAGTACGCCGGGGGCGAGTCGCACACTTTACTCACTTGCTTCACTAGGGTTTGCTTTGGAGTGACGCAAGGCGTCGGCTTCGTTTCGCCTGTAACATTTGACTATACTACAAAGGAGAACAAATGAAAGTCCGAACGCATAAGTTCAAGCAGAACGGTATGCACATTCTCGTCGATGTGAACAGCGGTGCGGTTCACGTGATCGACGAGATGATTTACGATATGATGGATGATTTCGACGGGACGAACGATGATGCGGTCGTGGCACGTCTTAGGGGGCGTTATCCTGAGGGGGATCTGCGCGAGGCACTCGGCGAGCTGCACGAGCTGATGGCGGCAGGGGCGCTCTTTGCCCCCGATATTGATGTGCCGCCGACCTTCAAGTCGCGCGGATTGGTGAAATCCCTGTGTCTGATGGTGGCACAGGACTGCAATCTGCGATGCAAGTATTGTTTCGGCGACGGCGGCAGCTATGGCGGGCACCGTGCGGTGATGTCGCCCGAGGTGGGACGTGCGGCGGTCGATTTTATCATTGACGGCTGTGGTCCGCGCAAGCACTGTGAGATTGATTTCTTCGGCGGCGAGCCGCTGATGAATCTGAGTACGGTGAAGGCGGTGACGGAGTACGTGCGTCAGCGTGAGCAGGAGACGGGCAAGGAGTTCAAACTGACGCTCACGACGAACGGGATGCTGCTCTCCGACAAGAATATCGCGTGGCTGAACGACAACCATATCTCTGTCGTGCTCTCGGCGGACGGACGGCGCGAGGTGCACGATGCGATGCGTCCCGATGCGGGCGGACATGGGACGTACGATGTGGTCATGCGGAATTTTAAGAAGCTCGTCGATGCGCGCGGCGGCAACGACTACTACCTGCGCGGGACGTATACGCACGAGAATCTCGACTTCACGAAGGATGTGCTTGCTATGAACGCGGCGGGCTTTGACATCCTCTCGATGGAGCCGGTCGTGCTGAAGGACAGTCCGCTCGGCTTTACGGAGGAGGATCTGCCGCGCATCTATGCGGAGTATGACCGCCTGACGCAGACCTATCTCGACCGCGTGCGTGCGGGGAAGGGGTTCTTCTTCTTCCACTTCAACATGGACCTCAACCATGGGCCGTGCGTCGCCAAGCGCCTCGCGGGCTGCGGCGCGGGGCATGAGTACTACGCCGTCGCGGAGAACGGAGATCTCTACCCGTGCCATCAGTTCGTGGGGCGTGAGGGCTATCGCCTCGGCTCGGTCTTTACGGGCGTTGAGAGCATGGAGCTGCCGACGTACTTCCGCAACTCGCATGTGCTGAACAAGCCTCTCTGCCGCGACTGCTGGGCGCGGTTCTACTGCAGCGGCGGTTGTCATGCCAACGCCGATCTCTTTCATGGGGACATTCGCCATCCCTACGAAGTCGGCTGCGCGATTCAAAAGAAGCGTCTGGAGTGTGCGATTCTTGTGCAGGCGGTGCTCGCACTGGAGAAGGAAGAGGCAGAAGAAGCGCAGAAAAAAATTTCTTGACAATGTTTTCATCTTCCGCTATAATTCGCTATGTTGCTGAGAGAGCGACATAGGGGTATCGCCAAGTTGGTAAGGCACGGGATTCTGAATCCCGCATGCGTTGGTTCGAGTCCAGCTACCCCTGCCATTTGAAGATTGAGGAACTGCCCTGCGGGGCAGTTCTTTTTTATTGAAACTTTTTATCATCTCTGGTAGGATAGATGGAATAACAGATAAGGAGAATGATCATGAACAGCCAAAAGAAGGGGATCGGTGTGTGCCCGCTTCTGCAGATTGTGCTGAATGCCATATTCTTCGTCGGCATACAGACGATCTTTGCACCGTGTGAACCGCATGAGGATGGAACGTGGATGACCTGTCACTGGGCGGGCGAGGCGCTTTTGGGGATTGCCGCCGTTATGCTCGTCATGTCGCTGCTCCACCTCCTGCCGCTGCGTACGGGGATGAAGGAGGGGCTGGTCTTTGCGATGATTCCGGTGTCCTTCCTGATCATCGTTCTGCCGGGGCGGCTCATTCCGCTCTGCATGATGGAGACGATGCGTTGTCACGTGATTATGCAGCCTGCGGTTACGGTGATTGCCGTGCTGAATATCGTTCTTTCTGCCGTGTATCTATGGCAGCATCGAAAGGAGGAGCACGGATGAAATTTGCCGTGACGCTCGCCCTGCGCACCTGCCGCAGGAATATGGCACGCTCCGCGACGCTCGCCGTGCTGACGGGGGTGCTTGCCCTCGTGATCTTCGGCGGCTCAGAGATGCTGCTCGGTCTGCAGGGCGGCCTGATTCAGTTCCAGCAGCGGCTCGGTGCGGATGTCGTCGTCCTGCCGAAGGCGGCAGAGGGCGCGGGCTCACTGGAGGGGATCCTTGTGCAGGGCGTTCCTGCGCAGTTCTATATGGAGGAGCACTATCTCTCCGATCTGCGCAGTATGGCGGGGGTAGCGCATGCGACGCCGCAGTTCTTTCTTGCCTCAGCACATGCGGGCTGCTGCTCTGTGGCAGTGCAGCTGATCGGCTTTGACCCCACTTCGGATCAGACCATCCAGCCGTGGATCCGCGAGAGCTATGGCGGTACGGTTGGCTATGGCGATATTCTCGTCGGCAGCGGCATTTCCGTCCCTGCGGACGGGATGCTGACGTTCTACGATCTGCCCTGCCGCGTCGTGGGGCGTCTCACACCGACGGGAACGGGGATGGATACGGCGGTCTATACGAATATGGAGACGATCCGCGCGATGATGGAAAATGCGGCGAAGAGCGGCTTTGATGTATTTCAGGGCGTGCCGACGGAGAATGCGATCTCTGCCGTGATGATACGGACGGCGGATGGTTTTTCGCCCGAGGGGGTGGCAGAGGCGGTCAATGCGGCATATCCCGCGCTCACGGCGCGTCCTGCGCACGGCATGGTGCATGCGGTAGAGCAGGGACTGGGCAGCATCTTGGAGATGATCGGCGGACTCATCGCAGTGGTCTGGGTGATCGCCGTCGTCGTTCTCGGCATCGCCTTTCACCTGTCGGCGCGCGAGCGGCGGCGTGAGTATCTGATGCTGCGCATCGCGGGGGCAGCACGCGGATTCTTGACGCGCATGATGCTGACGGAGGCGGCACTCTCCTCGGCGGCAGGTGCTGCGGCGGGGGTTGCACTCGGTGCATTGATCATTGTGCCCTTTGCGGGGCTCATGAAGGCGGGGCTGATGCGCCCCTATATTCTCCCCGACGGCGGGACGATTCTGCTGCTGGCGGTGAGCACGCTCCTCATGGCGACGCTGTCGGGGATGCTGGCGGCGGCGTGGACGGTGGGGCGCGTATGTACAGCACCGATCAGTAGACTGCTGCGGGAGGATGGATGATGGAGCTGCGGGCGGAGAGCATCAGTCAGGATTTCCTGCGTGACAGTGCGCGGGAGGGATATATTGTCGCTGTGGCGGAGACGGATCTGTGCCTTTCCTCCGGTACGGTGACCGCAGTGATGGGGCGTTCGGGCAGCGGCAAGAGTACGCTGCTGCATATCTTGGGCGGACTCCTGCCGCCCGTGACGGGCAAGGTGTTCGTGGGGGCGACGGATCTCTATGCGCTGCCCGAGGATGCGCGTGCAGAGCTGCGCAGCAGCAGTCTCGGCATTGTACCGCAGCAGCTGATGTCGCTCCGCGCACTGACGGTGCGGGAGAATGTCCTCCTCTCGGCGCTTCTCTATGGCAGGGAAGAGGTCGTATCCGCACATGCGGATGTTCTGATGGAGCGGCTCGGCATCGCATCCCTCGCGCATGTCTATCCGTCGGAGCTCTCGGGCGGGGAGCTGCGCCGCATGATGATCGCACGCGCACTTGCCGGCACGCCGCAGATTTTGCTCCTCGATGAGCCGACGGGCGACCTCGATGCGGAGAACACACGGCGCGTGCTTGAGCTCGTGCGCGAGACCGCCGACGCAGGTACGGCCGTCCTCCTCGTTACCCATGAGCGCGAGGCGGCATCGTACGCGGATGTCTGCTATACGATGGCGGAGGGGCGGCTGACGCACTCTGCGTAGCAAAAAACACCCTTATGGCGCGATGCACCGTAAGGGTGTTTTTGTATGCGTTTGTCTGTGCACCTTAATCCCGCAGCAGCATTAGAGCATCGGGGGGGAAGCAGATGCGCAGGGATGCGTTTTCGCTCACGTGGAGCGCCTCCCATACGGGCTTGTCTACCTCCCAGCGCACGAGGTGAGCACCCTGCGCAAAGCGGAGCATGACGATCATGCTGAAGGTGCTCTCGATCATCTCCACGATCTGTGCGGGAAAGACGTTCGCGCCGTCTTCCTGCACGGGGACGAAGTAATGTGCGCGGATGGCGATGTGGTGCGCATCCGTCATATCGTCTGTGACGGCGAGCGTGATGCCCCAGTCGGTCGCCTCGATATGCGTTGCGTCGAGGCGGCGGGCGGCAGAGATATTCTTGCACCCTGTGAGACGTGCACCCGCGCATGTGCCGGGACTGCGAAAGAGCTCGTGCCGATCCATCGGGGGCGTGAGCTGTCCGCACTCGACGGTCGCGATCTCCTGCGCGATGCGGAATGCCTCGTCGCGGTCATGTGTGACGAGGATCGCCGCGATGTTTTGACTCATGAGGATCTCGCGCAGTGCCGTCTCGATCTGCCACTTGAGGTGGGTGTCGAGCGCGGAGAGCGGCTCGTCGAGGAGCAGGACGTCTGCGCCGCGCGCGAGGATGCGCGCAAAGGCAACACGCTGCTGCTGACCGCCGGAGAGCGCCGATGGACGTGCATCCTCAAGTCCCTCCAGAGAGAAACGCGCCACGTTCTCGGCGAAGATGCGCTCCTTTTCCTCGCGCGATCCATCCAGTGCAAAGATGATGTTCTCGCGGACGGTCATGTTCGGAAAGAGCGCGTAGTTCTGAAAGAGATAGCCAACGCTGCGCTCCTGCGGCGGGAGGTTGACGCCCGCACTGCTGTCGTAGAGCGTGCGTCCGTTGAGGATGATCTGTCCGCGATCCGGGGTCTCAAGCCCCGCGATGCACTTCAGCGTCATGCTCTTGCCGCTGCCCGATGCACCGAGCAGGGCGAGCGTCGTATCCGTGAGCGTAAAGTTCGCGCAGAGCGTGAAGTCACGCAGACGTTTTTCGATGTTGACGACGAGGTTCATTCATGCACCTCCCGTTTGAGATAGAGGTTCATCGCTCCGATAAAGAAGAGCGAGAACAGGGAGATGATGACTGCCCAGCGAAAGGCGAGGTCGTAGTCGTTCGCCTGCACCGCCGCATAGATGGCGGTGGACATGGTCTGCGTGCGCCCCGGGATATTGCCCGCGAACATGATGGTCGCACCAAACTCGCCGAGGGCACGGGCAAACGAGAGGACGAGCCCCGCGAGGATGCCGTGGCGTGCATTCGGCAGGATGATGCGCCAAAAGATGCGTCCGTTGCTGACGCCGAGGGTCTGCGCCGCATGAATCATGCTGCTGTCGAGTGCCTCGAAAGCGCCGCGTGCTGTGCGGTACATGAGCGGCAGGCTCACGATGACCGCCGCGATGACCGCCGCACGCCACGTAAAGACGAGCGGCAGGTCGATGGCGAGGAGGGCACTTCCGATGGCACTGCGCTTTCCGAGAAAGAGCAGAAGGAAGAACCCGACGACGGTCGGCGGCAGGACGAGCGGCAGCGTAATCACGGCATCGGCAATGGTCGCTGCGATATGGCTGCGGATACGCAGCACACCGTAGGCGAGCCCAATACCGACAAAGAAGGTGATAACCGTGGCAAGTCCTGCGACCTCGAGCGAGATGAGCAGCGGGGAAAGTGTCTCATCGGTCATTATTTAACGGTGAATCCGTATTTCTCAAAGACCTTGGCAGCCTTGTCCGTCTGGAGGAAGGCGAGGAACTCCTTCGCTGCCATCTCGTTCTTGGAGTCCTTCAGCACGGCCGCGGGGTAGACGATGGGCTTATGTGTGTCGGCGGGGGCAACGGCGGCGACCTTCACCTTGTCCGAGATGGCGGCATCCGTCGCGTAGACTACGCCGCAGTCCGCGTCGCCCGTCTCGACCCATGCGAGCACCTGACGCACATCGGAGCCGTAGACGGCACGCGCCTTGACCTGATCGAGGATGCCGAGCTTCGTAAAGACCTCCTCGCTGTACTGTCCGACAGGGACGCCCTTCGGCTCACCGAGGGCGATGTGCGTAACCTGCGGGTCGAGCACTGCCTTGAAGTCGGGGAGGTTCAGCTTGCTGTCCTTCGCTGTGATCAGCACGATGTCGTTGACGAGAAGATCGACGCGCGTACCGTCCGCGAGGAGCTTCTTCTCGTCGAGCGCATTCATCTGCTTCTGTGCGGCGGAGACGAATACATCGGCGGCTCCGCCGTTCTCGATCGCCTGCTGGAGGGCACCGCTGCTGCCGAAGTTGTAGACGATATGAACCTCTTTGTTGTTCTCCTCGTACATCGCGCCGAGTTCCTTCATCGCGTCTGTGAGGCTCGCCGCCGCGGAGACCTGCAGCTCGATGGGGCTCTCCTGCGGCGTCTCCATCTTGTTCGCGCTGTTGCCGCCGCCAACGCAGCCAGCGGTGAGCAGTGCCGTGCCCGCCAAGAGGGCGGTGAGTGTCTTTTTGATGTTCATGAGATATTCTCCTTTACAAATAGGCAGGCATATCCGTTTCCAAATATGCCCCGTGACGGATGCCCGTCAGGCAGAGGGTCATAGATAAATCCTTAGACGTGCTCTGCTCGGAGTGGGGGAGGGAAATGCCCTCCTTCTCAGCGGACAAATGTGCCGCTCTTGCCGCCGGACTTACGCTCGAGGCGGATGTCCGTGATCTCCATGCGTTTGTCGATCGCCTTGCACATGTCGTAGATGGTCAGCAGAGCCGTGCTCACGGCGTGCAGCGCCTCCATCTCGACGCCCGTCTCGCCCGTGACCTTGACCGTCGCCGCAGCATATACCGCATGACGCGGCACTTCCTCAAGCGTGAAGTCAATGCTGCACTTGGCGAGCGGCAGCGGGTGGCAGAGCGGGATCATGTCCGCGGTGCGCTTTGCCGCCATGATGCCGGCGATGCGCGCGACACCGAGGACATCCCCTTTTTTTGCCGTGCCCGCCGTGATCGCCGCATAGACCGCCTCACTCACGTAGATGCGTCCGCTCGCGATGGCTTCACGGTGTGTCTTGTTCTTGCCGCTGACGTCGACCATGATGGCGGCACCGCCCGCATCGAAATGCGTCAGTCCTGTTTCTGGCATCGATATCCTCCTTTCTCTTGAAATAATTTTATCATAGCGGAATCGGCAGAGAAAATCAATTGTGTTTCTCTAACATTAAATGAATCTATCTATAATTTAGGAAAACTCATAGAGGTTATTTATTTTTTGTGGTATAATCAATAATAGATATTCATAATTGAGAATCGTTTTATGCGAAATGTTTTTGCTGTGATGGCGGCAGATGGGGTGTTTTACAGGAGAGCGACGGCGTTTGCGGAATGCCGCCGAATCAAGCGGGGAGAGCAGTATGCGTGAGGTTCGTGTTCAGGATGCGGTGGGGATGGTGCTCTGCCACGACATTACAGAGATTGTGCGCGGGGAGCGAAAGGGAGCACGTTTCCATAAGGGGGATATCATCCGCGCGGAGGATATTCCCGTTCTTCTGCGCATTGGCAAAGAGCATATCTTTGTCTGGGAGGACGACCCCAACCTGCTGCATGAGAACGACGCGGCGGCGATCCTGCGCGATGTCTGTCAGAATGAGCACATGGCGGCGAGTGAGCCGAGTGAGGGCAAGATAGAGCTAACCGCGACGACAGCGGGCGTGTTCGAGGTGAACGAGGATGCGCTCAACGCCGTGAACGAGATCGAGGATGTGATGATTGCGACCATCGCGCAGCACATGCCCGTCAAGGCGGGGACGAAGCTCGCGGGGATGCGTGTGATCCCGCTCGTCATCGATAAGGCCGTGATGGAGCGGGTACGTGAGACGGCGGGCGCTCAGCCCCTGCTGCGGATTCTGCCGTATCAAAAGATGAAGGTCGGCGTGGTGACGACGGGCTCGGAGGTGTTTCACGGGCGCATCAAGGATACGTTCACGCCTGTGATTGATGCAAAGCTGCGCGCCTTCGGCCTGAAGGTGGACGAGCATCGTCTTTCGGACGATGGGACGGAGCACACGCGTGCGGCGATAGAGGAGCTGCTGGACGCGGAGATGGATATGGTGCTCTGTACGGGCGGCATGAGCGTCGATCCGGACGACCGTACACCGGCGGCGATCAAAGCGACGGGGGCGCGCATCGTGACGTACGGTGCGCCCGTGCTGCCGGGGGCGATGTTCCTGCTCGCCTACTATGAGAAGGATGGGCGGCAGGTGCCGATCATGGGGCTGCCGGGCTGCGTGATGTACTCGCCCGCGACGATCTTTGATATTATTCTTCCGCGCGTCGTGGCGGGCAGTGCGTGGACGCGGCGTGAGATCACGCGCCTCGGGATCGGGGGGCTCTGTATGGAGTGCAAGGTCTGCCACTATCCTGTTTGTCCGTTCGGGAAGTAAGGGAGGATTCCATGCAGGATATCGAACTGGAGCAGGCAATCGAGGTGCTGCTCGCGCATACGACGCCCGTCACGGAGACGGAGCGCGTTCCTCTGCTGGATGCACTTGGGCGCGTGGCGGCGGAGGATGTGTACGCGGCGTTTGACAATCCGCCGTTCGACCGCTCGCCGCTTGACGGCTATACCTTCGCGGCGGTGAGCACAGCGGATGCCTCGGCAGAGCACCCCGTACGCCTGACGGTGGTCGGCGAGGAGTGCGCGGGCGATTTCTTCGCCGGCGCGGTCGGTGCGGGGGAGTGTGTCCGCATCATGACGGGCGGCGCGATTCCTGCGGGCTGTGATTGCGTGGTGCGGCAGGAAGATGTGCGCGAGGAGGGGACTGCGATTTTCGTTCCCTTTACCTCGCAGCCATTTGAGAACTACTGTTATGCGGGCGAGGACATCAAGAAGGATACGCTGCTCCTCGCGAAGGGACAGCGCATCCGTGCGGCGCAGATCGCGGTACTTGCGAGTGAGGGGCATGCGGATGTGTGTGTCCATCGGCGCGTGCGCATCGCTGTGGCGAGCACGGGCGATGAGCTGCTACAGCCCGGCGAGCCGCTGCGCCCCGGCAAGATCTACAACAGCAATCTCTACCTCCTTGCGGGACGCCTGAAAGAGCTCGGCGCAGAGGTGACGGTGGTCGGCTCGGTGCCCGATGATGTGGAACGTGCGGCGGAGGTGATCGCCTCCTATGCGGATCGCGTGGATCTCTTTCTCACGTCGGGGGGAGTTTCCGTGGGCAAGAAGGATATCATGCACGGCGTTGTGCCCGCCCTCGGTGCGGAGCGGCTGTTCTGGCGCGTCTGCATGAAACCGGGCGCACCTGCCATTGCCTATACGCGCGGCAGGATGCTCGGCATTGCGCTCTCAGGCAACCCGTTCGCTGCCTATGCGACGTTCGAGCTGATGGCACGTCCGGCGATTGCGCGGCTTGCGGGCGAGACAGATGTGCTCATGCCGCGCCGCCGCGCCGTACTCGCTGATGCATTCCCGAAGCCCTGCCACGGACGTCGCTTCCTGCGTGCGCGCATGGAGGCGGATGGACGCGTCTCACTGCCTGACCAGCACGCGTCCGGCTCACTCTTTTCGGCGGCTGGCTGTGATGCGTTCGTGGATGTGCCGGCGGGGACGCCGCCGCTCGCGGCAGGGACAGCGGTGGATGTTGTGATTCTCTGACGCAACAGTGGCTGGTGATGACCCTCGCAGAACCCGCGTTACGCAAATAAGGAATAATAAAGAGAGTATAGATAGAAGGTTCATCATGCAGGATCAGTTCCAGCGGAAAATTGAATATCTGCGCGTTTCGGTGACGGACTGCTGCAATCTGCGCTGCCGCTACTGCATGCCGGAGCATGGGGTCAAGAAGCTGCGTCACGCGGATGTACTGACCTATGAGGAGATCCTGCGCGATGTTCGTGCGCTCGCGGCACTAGGCGTCCGCAAGGTGCGCCTGACAGGCGGCGAGCCACTCGTGCGGCGTGACATTACGCGCCTTGTGCGCGGTCTGAAGGAGATCCCGGGCATTGAGACGGTGGCGCTTACAACAAACGGCGTCCTGCTCGGTACGATGATGGATGAGCTGCTTGACGCAGGGCTCGATGCGGTGAATCTCAGCCTCGATACGCTCGACGGCGGGACGTTCTTTTCCATCACGCGGCGGCCGATGTTCGGCGCGGTGATGGAGGCACTCACGCGCCTCGCCGAGGAGGAGCGGCTCACGGTCAAGGTGAACTGCGTGCCGATCATGGGCGTGAATGACGAGGAACTCACTGCACTCGCCGCGATTGCCCGCGCACATCCGATTGATGTGCGCTTTATCGAGCTCATGCCGATCGGCTGTGCGCGGACGGAGAACTATCGCGGCGTACCGATGGACGAGGTACGTGCACGGCTGAAGGCTGCGTTCGGTGCCCTCCTGCCTGTCGGGGAGACCGCGCACGAGGGCGCGGTGCCGAAGGGGCCCGCCGCCTATGTGCGGCCGGCGGGGTTTACGGGGGCGATCGGCTTTATCGACGCGATGGAGCACAAATTCTGCCATACGTGCAACCGCGTGCGTCTGACGGCGGAGGGCTTTCTGAAGCTCTGTCTCTACAGTAATGCAGGGCTTGACACGCGGGCGCTGCTGCGCGGCGGAATGTCGGATGCACAGCTTGCGGATGCCATTGCTCATGCGGTGTGGAAAAAGCCCGAAGAACATCATTTTGAAATCGATCAGGAGACGCGCGATCACCGCGCCATGTACCAAGTGGGAGGCTAATACGGATATGGGAGAGATTCGGGCACTGTGCATCAGCGAGAAGCGCGGCACGGCAAAACAGGCGACAGACCGCGCCTTCTTTATCACAGAATACGGTATCGACGGCGACGCTCACGCGGGCGACTGGCATCGGCAGGTGAGCTTGCTCGGCCTCGGCGAGATCGAGGATTTCCGTGCGCGCGGTGCAGATGTGGCGTTCGGCGCGTTCGGTGAGAACGTCGTCGCTGAGGGCTTCCGTTTTAAGGAGCTCCCCGTCGGGACGCGCCTGCGCGTGGGACAGGTCTTTTTCGAGATCACGCAGATCGGGAAGAAGTGCCACAGCCACTGTGAGATCTTTCACCGCGTCGGCGACTGCATCATGCCGCGTGAGGGCGTCTTTGCGCGTGTTCTGCACGGCGGCTGGGTGACGGTCGGCGATACGCTGGAGATCACGACGGAGAAGATACCGCTCGATGCCGCCGTCATCACGGCGAGCGACAAGGGCTCGCGCGGCGAGCGCGAGGATGCGAGCGGTGCGGCGATCCGCGAGATCCTGACGGCGGAGGGCTATGAGGTCGCAGGGTACAGCATCATGCCTGACGAGCGCGAGGAACTCGAGCGTGAGATGCGGCTCTGGTCGGATCGCGGCGTCGGGCTGATCCTCACGACGGGCGGCACGGGGTTCTCCGTGCGCGACGTTACGCCCGAGGCAACGCGTGCCGTGATCGACCGTGAGGCACCGGGCATCGCTGAGGCGATGCGCGCCCTCTCGATGAAGGTGACACCGCGTGCCATGCTCAGCCGTGCGACGGCAGGGCTGCGGAAACGCTCGCTGATCGTCAACCTGCCCGGCAGTGAGAAGGCGGTGCGCGAGTGCCTCGGCTTTATCC
>JABZYJ010000038.1 GCA_015265235.1 Selenomonas sp.
TCCTTCTCGCTGACGATCATAAAGAAGTATCTCCTCCTTTTCGACGTACTTCTTGAAGATTTTATTCTCCTCCGGGATTCTCGTAATCAGATCAATTTCTTTGCCCAGAGCTTCTTCGAGGTCTGCATAAAGACCTCCAAGTTCAAGAAACCTCATTTCCTTAGCTGTCTTGACATAAAAGTCTACATCGCTGTCCTCACGCGCCTCGCCGCGTGCATAGGAGCCGAAGAGCCATACCTTTTCAATTTTGTATTTCTCGCAGATGGGGCGGATTTTATCACGGATTTCATCAATACTGAGAATCATGGGTGTCACCCCCTACGATTTCTTCGCCTTGCGTTTTTTCATCTCTTCCCAGAACTCACGTGTGGTGATGAGCTCGTTGCGCAGTTCCCAGAAGGTGCTCTGTATCTTCTTCGGTGTGACCTCTCCGGGCGGCAGGCCGCGGTGCAGCATGGTGAGGAGACGCGCATTCTCGCTGTCCTGCGCCGTGTACCCCGTGCGGCCTGCGATGCTGCGGATGAGGTCGGCGCGCTCACTGCCGACCATGAGCGTATCCGCCGCAGGGATGCGCCGCGTGATGTCCGCGAGCTTTGCCCACGGCTCACGCCGCAGGATGGCACGCACCTCACGCCGCACGCTGCGCTCCTCGCTGCGGCGACAGTCCATGCAGACGCCGCTGGTGAGCCGCCCGCAGACGGGGCACGGGGTGAGTCCGCGCGCTTCCTTTAGATGGAGTGCCTTACGCGTCGTCAGATAGGCGCGCTCGATGTGCGTGCGCAGGTCGCTGTCCTCAATCCGGGCGGCGAGCGACGCCCCGCGTGCGATCTCGGCGTCCGACAACCCCGTCTGTGCGAGCGCACGCCGATAGGCGGCAGGCGTCTCCGCTGCGGCATCGTCTGGCATCTGCAGAGCGGGGCGCATCGTCCGTGCAAAGGCGATCTCCGTCACCATGCGTCCGCCCGCGTAGTTGTTGACGCGCTGGACGATCTCGGGCGCACTCATGCGCATCTCGTTCTTCCAGACCGCATCGGGCGCATAGAGAAATAGCTTCTTGTCGCGCACCGCAACGGCACGCACGCGGCGTGCGACCATCTCCCCCATGATGTCCGCCCAGTGGGAGAGGGTCGTGTGCGTGATGTAGTCGCGCTCAAAGGAGGGACCGAGGCGACGAATCGCGGCGCGCACATCGTCGCCCGCACCCGCCGTGCCAAGTGTTGTACGCACGTCTCTTCCTCCTCTTGTTTCAATCCCGCATCAATCATCCAAGAGACTATTTCCCCCGTGATTCCTCATCCCGCACCGTCCCCGCCTCCACATACCGATACGTCCCCATACGCTCTGCGGGGAAATACGCCGCATCGGTCGCCGTGATAAAGGTCTGGATGTGCTCGTGACGGATGAAGTCGAGGAGGGCGCGGCGGCGGTCGGCATCGAGCTCGCTCATCACATCATCGAGGAGGAGGATCGGCGCCTCGCCGATATTCTCCTGCAGGTAAAAGAGCTCCGCGAGCTTCAGCGCGAGCGCGCCCGTACGCTGCTGTCCCTGCGAGCCGTAGCTCCTGAGGCTCATGCCGCCGACGCGCAGGACGAGATCGTCGAGATGCGGCCCGACGCCCGTCGCCGCCCGCGCAATATCGCGCGCACGCCCCTCGCATAGCATCTTATTATACCATACATGGAGTGACTCTGTCATGTCGTCTTCGGCAAAGTCCTCCGCCCCCGCGCCTGCGATCTCATAGGCGAGCGCGAGCTCCTCGCCCGCCGCGAGCACCGCCTGCACGCGCGCGGAGAGCGCACCGAGCTGCGCGACTGCCGCGATGCGGCGCGTCACGATGTAGGCGGCACTCTTTGCGAGCTGCGCATCCCACGGCGGGAGATCGTCCGGCGCGGCGAGACGCTCGCGGATATCCTTCAGCACGGCGTTGCGCTGCTTTAGGATGCGCGTATAGCGCAGGAGCTCGCCGTAGTAGGCGGGACTCGCCTGCGAGAGCTCCGCATCGAGATAGCGACGGCGGAGCGCCGGAGCCCCCTTGACGAGAAAGAGATCCTCGGGGGAAAAAAGCACCATCGGCAGGAGACCGACGAGGTCGCGCTGGCGCAGGCTCTCTCCCGCGTAGGTGATGCGTCGCCGCGCCCCGCGGGCAAAGGTAAAGGAGAGCTCGCCCGGCACATCGTGCCGCCGAAATGAAAGCCCGATGTACGCGCCGTCTGCCCCCACGCGAATGAGCTCCGCATCGCTCGATGTGCGATGGGAGCGTCCAAAGGCGGCGTAGTAGAGCGCCTCGATGATATTCGTCTTGCCCTGTGCATTCGCGCCGAGAAAGATCTGCACCCCGGGGTCGAACGCAAGGTGCAGCGTCTCATAGCTGCGATAGCTGCGCAGCGTCAGTTCTGTGATCTGCATTGTTACACGCGCACGACGCGGTATGTATCATTGCCATCAATCGTAATGACATCACCGGGGACGAGCTTGCGCCGCCGTGCCGTCTCCGGCACATCGTTGCGCAGGATCATGCCCTCCGCGAGGAGTGCCTTGACCTCGCCGCCGCTCGCCACGGCCCCCGCCAGTTTTAGAAACTGATCCAGCTGGATCATATCGGTATGAATCGCGATATCCATCACGTCAGTGCGTCCTCACAGGCGTTACCACATAGATATAGTTCGGATCGGCCTCCTCGCGGATCGTGATCGGCGAGAGGTTGACCCCCTGCTCGTTCGAGCCCTGCAGGGAGAGGATGCACGTATCGCTGTCGAGTGACTTCATCGCATCCATCAGATAGGAGGCGTTGAACGCGATCGTCACATCATCGCCCTCGACCTGCGCCGCGATCGTCTCCTCCGCCTCACCGATCTCGGGGCTGTTCGAGGAGATGCACATCATCCCGTCTGCAAAGCGCAGCTTGACGATATTGTACTGATCGGTACGCGCAATGAGCGAGGCGCGGTCGACGGCAGCCGAAAATGCCGCGACATCGAGCGTCACCTTCGTGCGGATATTCGCATCCTGCGGAATGACGCGGCGATAGTCGGGGAATGCCCCCTCAATGAGACGCGAGGTCATATAGATGTTGTCGAACGATACACTGATCTGATTATAGGAACACGACACATGGACATCAGACGGCACATCGCTGTTCATTGTCCGTGTTACTTCCTCTAAAAAGCGTGCGGGGATGATGACGCGGATCTGCCCTGCCTCCTCCTCGAGCTGCTCGCTCTTGACCGCGAGACGATGGACGTTCGTCGCCGCAAACGTGACCTCACGTCCCTCGACCTCGAGCTGGCAGCCCGTGAAGATCGGACGGCGGTCGCGCTGCTCCTCCTTGAGACAGGCAAAGGCAGATTTCTTGACGAGACGTGCAAGAACACGATCTTTGATGGTAAATTGCAGCGTCCCGTCCATACGTTGAAGTACAGGGAAGTCCGTGACCTCCATCGTGCGCAGGGTGAAACGTACCGTACCCGAGCGGATCTCGGCGAGTCCGTCAGAGCTCTCCGTGTTGATCGAGACCTCCTCGGCGGGCAGCTTGCGTGCGAACTCCGTGAGATACTTTCCGGGGAGAACGGCGGTGCCGGTTCCGTTGATCTCGGCGGGAATGGTGACGATAAAGCCCAGCTCATAGTTTGTGGTCTGGAGTTCGAGCTGTCCTTCTCTGGCGTTCATATAGACACCAGAGAGAATCGGGGTCTGCGGCTTGGTCGAGAGCCCTTTGCTGACGATCTGCAGCGCGGCGATCAGGTCGCTCTTGGGCAGGGTGATGTTCATGATGAGTCCTTTCGCTTTCTGTGCGGCGTGGGGTTTTCGATTGCCACGTGATATATATAAATATAGTAACGGTAGTAGTAGGCGCTGTGGATATGTGGAAAATGGGAAAATCTCCAGTTTTGACGCGCCTGTGCCTGTGGATAATTGAGGCCAAGTTATGCCTGACTTATCCACAGTTTACACAGATCGGTAGTGGATGAGTCATTTTTCCACAGTACGTCCACATGTCATGAGACGTCTCCTGCACAGTGTTGTCCACAGGGGAGACGCACGGTCGATTCCTTAAGGAAGCACCGATAAATTTGGCGCTTTATCATCAATTGCTTAAATCCCGCGGATCTGGATGGAGAGCGACTTGATGAGTGCATCGGTCGCAGGATCGCTCTCTGTGAGACTCTGGATCTTCTTGTGCGCGTGGATGACCGTCGAGTGGTCGCGGTTAAAGAAGCCACCGATCGTCGGCCATGATACCTCCGTCATCTCGTGACAGAGGTACATGGCGATCTGGCGCGGATAGGCGATTTCGTTGCTGCGCTTCGAGGAGCGGATGTCCTCGCTCGTCACTTTGAAATGCGTGCAGACGATGCGCTCGATCATCTCCATCGTGATGCGGCGCCCCTTCTCCCCGCGCAGATAGTTGCCGAGCGCGGCGACGCAGGTCGTCTCGTCGATCGGCATACGCATCATGGAGGCGTATTTGATGAGGCGCGTGAGGGCACCCTCGAGCTCGCGGATGTTGCTGTCCACGCGGCTCGCGATATAGGTCACCACATCGGCGGGGATATCGACGTCCTCGCTCTGTGCCTTTTTCTGGAGGATTGCAACGCGCGTCTCGAACTCCGGCGGCTGGATATCGACGGGCGCACCGCCCGCAAAGCGCGAGATCAGACGATCCTCGAGCCCCTTGACATCCTGCGGCTGGCGATCCGAGGTCAGGATGATCTGGCTGCCGTTGTCGCGCAGCTTGTTGAACGTCTGGAAAAACTCCGTCTGCGTCTGCTCCTGCCCCGCGAAGAACTGGATATCGTCGATCAGCAGCACGTCGATATGGTAGTATTTCTCGCGGAATGCGTCCATATTCTTCTCGCGGATGGAGCGGATAAATTCATTGGTAAAGTCCGTGCTCGCGATGTAGAGGACGCGCTTTTTCGGATCGTCGGCGAGGATCTTGTGGCCGACCGCGTGCATGAGATGCGTCTTGCCGAGCCCCACGCCGCCGTAGATGAAGAGTGGGTTGTGCGAGGGGAGCCCCGGCGCGTCTGCAACGGCCTTTGCCATCGCGTATGGGAACTGGTTCGAGCGACCCGTGACGAACGCCTCGAAGGTATACTTCGGGTTGAGCGTCGTCGCATCGTCCGGTGCCGGCGTATGCGTCTCGGGCGGCGTGAGCGGGAGACTGCCCTGCGTGGGGTATGTCGCCTGCTCGTCCGCGGCGATATGCCCGGCGGCTGCCTCCTCTGCCATGGCGGGTTCCACCGGGATTTCCTTCACCGCAGGCGGCTCTTTTTGGGATGCTGCCGCCGGATCAATAATGATCCGGAACGTATAGCCGGCACCGAGCGCCTTTTGTATGACATCACCGAACAGTGCACCCAGACGCGATTCTACATATTGCTTTTGGATATCTTCGCCAACGGCAAGCAGCAGTTCCTTATCTTTGAGCGAAATGGGCACAATGGGCAAAATCCACTTCTTTACGGCGTCTTCGTGAATGATTCCGCTGGTCTTATCCAGCACTTTTTGCCACAGGTCGGCGAGGTTCTTTTCTTCGGACATACGATTTTGTCCCTTCGTAAAAATTTGTTATCCACAGAGTTATTCACACTTGTGGATAACTCTTCCGATGTGAAACGCTAGGTAATCCGTGAAGATCGAAAATTATGCACGATGTTTTCACAGGTTTTCCACAATGAACCAAGGGATATTTTATCAAAAAAAAGCGGACTTATCAACAGGTGCTTTGGTCTTATCCACCAAAAAAAGGGCGAAATCATGCCCCTGTGCCTTGACATACGCGCGTTTTTTCGTCTATAATGTGACCTGATTCACACGCGAGACTACCTGCGCGGCGGTATGTGCCGCGCGTTGCAGCAGAAAAGGAGGTGACGAGAGGTGAAGAGAACATTTCAGCCGAACAATCATTGGAGAAAAAAGACGCATGGATTCCGTGAGCGCATGAAGACGAAAGGCGGCCGCCTCGTACTCAAGAGAAGGCGTCAGCGCGGAAGAAAGAAACTTTCGGCGTAATATCGCTGGACTTTGGGCAGGAGGTCACCGCAGGTGACCTCTTTTTTACGAATATGGAACAGAAAAGATATACACTGCCGCGCAGCAGGATGATCAAGCGCCGCAGCGACTTTCAGTGCGTCTATCAAAAGGGGCGCTCGGTCGCGGGGCGGCGCATGATCCTCTATGTCCTGCGCGACCCGCGTGTCGCGGGAAAGGTCGGCTTTGCCGCCGGGAAAAAACTGGGCTGTGCCGCCGTGCGCAGCCGCACGAAGCGCCTCCTGCGCGAGGCGTACCGCTGTCTGCAGCATGAGCTGCGCGGCGATGTGGGGATCCTCCTCATCGGGCGCTCGGGACTTGCGGACGGCAAGATGCAGGACGCCGCCGAGGAGCTGCGCCGGCTCATCCGCCGCGCGGGGATCTTTGCCGACGGCGCATCGGAAAAACATCGGAGGGAGCACGGATGAAACGCCTGCTGCTCCTCCTCATCCGCTTTTATCGCGCGGCGATTTCGCCGCTCTTTCTGCCGCACTGCCGCTACTACCCGACCTGCTCGGCGTATGCCTTGGAGGCGGTCACGCGCTACGGCGCATGGCGCGGCGGATGGATGGCGCTGCGCCGCATCCTGCGCTGTCACCCCTTTCATCGGGGCGGCTATGACCCCGTACCATAACGAAACGATTCCGAACATCTGAAATACAGACGACTTCAACTTTACCAAACGTCCCAATCGTAGGAGGAACTATCCTTGATCGAATTTTTCAGCAATCTGTTTGCGCCCATCATCCATATATTGCAGACGATCCTCGGCGCATTCTACTCCGTCACCAGTGCCGCCGGCCTTGAGAGCTACGGCTTTCCCATCATCCTGCTCACCATCCTCATCAAGCTCGTGACCTACCCGCTCACCGTGAAGCAGGTCAAATCTATGAAGGCGATGCAGGACATCCAGCCGAAGATGAAGAAAATCCAAGAAAAATACAAGCACGACCCGCAGATGCTCCAGCAGAAGACGGGCGAGCTCTTCCGTGAGGCGGGCGTCAACCCGCTCGCCGGCTGTCTGCCGCTCCTCGTGCAGATGCCGATCCTCATGGGCATGTACTACGCGCTCTTTAACTTTACCTTCCCGAGCGCGGAGGCGGCGGCGTTCTTCTGGCTGCCGAGCATGAGCGAGCCGGATCCCTACTACATCCTCCCCGTCCTCTCAGCGGCGACGACCTTCCTCCAGCAGAAAATGACCTCCAGTGAGATGACGGGGCAGATGAAGATCATGATGACCGTCATGCCGCTCTTCATCGGCTGGATCAGCCTCACCTTCCCGTCGGGACTCGTCCTCTACTGGGTCACGATGAACGTGGTTCAGATCGTCCAGCAGTGGTGGATGTACCGCGGTGAGGACAAGACGGCAAAGGGGGCGGCGTAATGGCGGAGATCATCGAGACGACGGGCAAGACCGTCGAGGATGCCTTCGCAGCAGCACTGGAAAAACTCGGCTGCGGCCGCGAGGAGGTCACCTACGAGGTGATTCAGGAGCCGTCGGGTGGCTTCCTCGGGCTCTGGGGCAAACGCGAGGCGCGCATCCGCGTCACGACGCGTCCCATCATCCGCCCGCATCATCGGGAGATCCCAATCCCGCCGCCGCCGACCATCACCGCTGCACCGCGCGAGGAGAGTGTACCTGCGCGCAGCGAGGACGACGGCTTCGACCCGCGCGCCAAGCGCTACCACACCGATCTGCGCTCCTCCGCACGACGTACTGCGGCAGGCGACAGGTCGCGCACGGAGACCGAGCGGCGCGATGCCGCCCCGCGGCGGGAGCGTCCTGCACGGGACGACGCGCCGCGCGGCTATGCCAATGCGCGTCCGCGCTACGAGGGCACGCGCGAGCGTGAGGGCGGCTATCCGCCGCGCCCGCGCCGCGAGCGCAGTGACGTACCGCTCCTCCCGCTCACCGATGAGATGGCGGCGGCAGCAGAGGGCTTCCTCGGCAAGATCTTTGCCGCGATGGGGCTCTCCGTCACGCTGAACCGCACGGATACACCCACGGGCACGATCTTCAACATGCACGGGGAGAACCTTGGCATCCTCATCGGCAAGCACGGTGCGACGCTCGACGCGCTCCAGTACCTCACGAACCTCGTCGTGAACAAAATCCCGGAGACGGGCTTTGCGCGCATCATCCTCGACGTGGAGGACTACCGCGCCCGCCGCGAGGAGACCCTCATCCGCCTCGCGGGACATCTCGCGGACAAGGCGTGCCGCATCGGCGAGGAGATCCACCTCGAGCCGATGAGCCGCCACGAGCGCAAGATCATCCACATGGCACTGCAGGACAATCGCCGTGTCACGACCTACAGCGCGGGCGACAACCCGCGCCGCTACGTCGTCATCGTCCCGAAGCGCCGCCGCTACGGCCGCAGCGAGGACGGCTATGAGGCGTACGAACAGTGATTGCGTGGAGTATGCCGTCGTAATGTTTTGATGCAGATACTTATAGGGTTGTTATACGAAGGGAACCTTCGTGCAGCAGCCTTTTTTTGCACAGTGCATCAAATAATGATAGAAAGGACGCGCGCCATGACCGAGGACACCATCAGCCAGATCGCGACCCCGCACGGCGCGGGCGGCATCGGCATCATCCGCGTGAGCGGAGGGAATGCGCTCGGCGTTGCGCGCCGCGTCTTTCGGCCTGCGGCGGGCGGCACGCTCGGGGACATCGTGCCCTATACGGCGCGCTATGGACACATCGTCGCGGCAGACGGCACAGTGATCGACGAGTGCATCCTCCTCTATATGCGCGCGCCGCACTCCTATACGGGCGAGGACACGGCAGAGCTGCAGTGTCACGGCGGCACGGTCGTCCTGCGCGAGGTACTCCTCAGGACATGGGAGGCGGGCGCACGTCCCGCAGAGGCGGGCGAATTCACGAAGCGCGCCTTTCTCCATGGGCGGCTTGACCTCGCGCGCGCCGAGGGCGTCATGGAGCTGATCGCGGCAAAGAGCACACGCGCCGCGCATGCCGCACGGGAGCGGCTCGCAGGTGCATTCTCCCATGCAGTGACGGACATCCGCACGCAGATCCTCGGTGCCGTCGCACACATCGAGGCGGGGATCGACTTCCCCGAGGACGATATCCCCGCTGCCTCCGCCGAACGCCTTGCCGCGGAGATCGACGCGGCGTCTGCCGCCGTCCGCCGCCTGCCCGCGGGTGCGGATACGGGGCGCATCCTGCGTGAGGGGGTCAAGACCGTCATCGTCGGCCGCCCGAACGTCGGCAAATCGAGCCTCCTCAACGCTCTCCTCGGCATGGAGCGCGCCATTGTCACCGACGTGCCGGGCACGACACGTGACATCATCGAGGAGGAGATCAGCGTCGCGGGCATCCCCCTGCGGCTTCTCGATACAGCGGGACTGCGCGCGGCAGAGGACGCCGTCGAGCAGATCGGCGTTGCACGCACCGAGCAGCATCTCACGGATGCAGAGCTCATCCTCGCCGTCTTTGACGCGTCAGAGCCACTGACCGCAGAGGATCACGCGCTCCTTACGCGCCTTTCATCGGCATCGGCAGACATTATCATCCTCTGCAGCAAGGAGGATCGCCCCTCCGTGCTGAGTGCGGCGGACTTTTCCGCCGTCGCTGCGCCCGTCCTTCGCATTTCGGCGCAGGAGGGCACGGGGCTCGATGCCCTGCGGGAGGAGATCGCCGCGCACATCGTTCGCCGGGAGGGCGACCTCAGTGATGGGGCACTCCCGAACAAAGAGCGCGAGATCGAGGCACTGCGCCGTGCGGAGACGCATCTCACGGCGGCAGCGGAGACCCTCGCCGCAGACCTTGGGACGGACTTCGTCTCCATCGACCTGCGCGCCGCCTATGACGCGCTCGGCGAGATCCTCGGCGAGACCGTCGATACCGACCTGATCGACCGCATCTTCAGCGAGTTTTGTATTGGAAAATAGAGCCCATGCAGAGGTGGAACGGGATGGAGTGATTCTCTATGAAGCGATACGATGAATTTGTGCGCCACCTGTCCATCCTGCGGCAGGCACGGGAGCAGGGACTGCGGGAGCAGAATGGGGATCCGATTTCTCATGAGGGATAACGTGAGCACAGAACAGGACTACGACATCATCGTCATCGGCGCAGGCCATGCGGGCGTCGAGGCGGCACTTGCCGCGGCACGTATGGGACAACGTACACTCATCGTCACACTTTCGCTGGACAACATCGCCATGATGCCGTGCAATCCATCCGTCGGTGGCCCCGGCAAGAGCCACCTCGTTCGCGAGATCGACGCGCTCGGCGGCGAGATGGGCATCGCGGCAGATCGGGCGAGCATCCAGCGGCGCCTGCTCAACACGGGCAAGGGCCCCGCCGTCCACGCCCTGCGCATGCAGGCGGACAAGTTCCTCTATCAGCGCATCATGAAGGAGACCCTCGAAAACACCGCACATCTCGACGTGCGTCAGCTCCTCGTGACGGAGCTGCGGACGGAGGAGACGGCGGAGGGGCGGCGCGTCACGGGCATCCGCTGCGAGACGGGGGAGCAGCTCACCGCGCGCGCCGTCATCCTCGCGACGGGGACGTATCTGCGCGGGCGCATCATCCTCGGCGAGACGATCTATGACGGCGGCCCGAACGGCCAGCGTCCTGCCATGGCATTCTCGGACTCCCTGCGCGCGGCGGGGATTCGCCTCATGCGGTTCAAGACAGGCACGCCCGCGCGCGTTGACCGTCGCACACTCGACCTCGCGGAGACAGCTCTGCAGGCGGGCGACCCTGATGCGCCTGCCTTCTCCTTCCTGACGGATGCGATGCCCGACGCGCAGACCCCCTGCTACCTCACCTACACGAACGAGGCAACCCATGCCGTCATCCGTGCGAACCTCCACCGCGCTCCGATGGCAAACGGCGTCATCGAGGGCATCGGCCCGCGCTACTGCCCCTCGATCGAGACGAAGATCGCGCGTTTCCCCGACAAGGAGCGGCATCAGCTCTTTCTCGAACCGGAGGGACTGTATACCAATGAAATATATGTGCAGGGTATGTCTACCAGCCTGCCAACGGATGTGCAGGAGGAGTTTCTCCGCACCATCCCGGGACTGCAGCATGCACGCATGATGCGCCCCGGCTATGCCATCGAGTACGACTGCCTCGACCCGCTGCAGCTGGAGGCAAGCCTTGCCGTCAAAGAGATCGCAGGACTATACTCTGCGGGGCAGGCGAACGGGACAAGCGGCTACGAGGAGGCAGCGGCACAGGGGCTCATTGCGGGCATCAACGCCGCGCGTGCCTGCATGGGCGAGGAGCCGCTCATCCTGCGGCGCAGCGACGGCTACATCGGCGTCCTCATCGACGATCTCGTGACGAAGGGGACAGAGGAGCCGTATCGCATGATGACGAGCCGCGCCGAGTACCGCCTTGTCCTGCGGCAGGACAACGCCGACTTGCGGCTGACGCCCATCGGACGCCGCATCGGACTCGTCTCGGATGCGCGCTGGGCGCGCTTTACGGCAAAGCGCGACGCCATCGAGATGGCTCTCGCGCAGTTGCGGGAGACGCGCCTCAGCCCGAGCACTGCGACGGAGGAGCGACTGGCGGCGGCGGGCATCCCCCCGCTGCGGACGCCCATGACCCTCTTTGCCCTGCTCGCACGCGAGGGCGACTACCGCGCACTCGCCGCCGTCTTTGACCTCCCACCGCTCGCAGACGACGTGCGCGAGGAAGTCGAGATCATGGCGCGCTACGACGGCTACATACGGAAACAGGAGGAGCAGATCGCGCGCATGGAGCGGCTCGAGGCACGCCGCATCCCCGCCGATACAGACTACGCAGCGATCGGCAGCCTGCGCCTCGAGGCGGCGGAGAAACTCGCCGCCGTGCGCCCGCGCTCCATCGGACAGGCCTCGCGCATCAGCGGCGTCTCCCCGGCCGACATCTCCGTCCTCCTCGTCTGGCTCGAGAAAGAGAGGCGGATGAACTGATAAAAGGAACTTTGTTTACGTTTGTCCTCCATATCTCTAAAGTCTCCGCCTCTTTCTCCCGATAGTATAGATAAGAGAGACAAAGCGAAGGGAGGAATCATCATGGAGGCAGCCAAACTCTTTGGTAGTCGCGCCATTAGCGCAGGCACAGCGGAGCGGACGACGGTCGTGCGGGAAAGCGCGGATGGGGCGTTTGCACGGATGCTGCAGAACATGCGCGAGGCAAAGCCCGTCAACAGCTATGGACGTGAGGATCTGGAGGGCGACACCGTTGTGACGCGCGTGCTCGCGGATGGCTCAGTCATCACACAGATCTATAAGGGAACGACGCTGATCTCCGAGACCATGACGCCTGGCGCGAACCCCGAGGCGGGCAAGTCACTCATCTCTGAGCGTGTCGAGCAGCTGAAGCTTGACGAAGATGCGGCGCAGAATCCCCTGCTTGCCTCGCACGCAGCGCAGGGCGCGCTAGGAATCGCGGCAGTCATTGGTACTGCAGTATCATCCGATTAACCCGTACAGTCGACCTCCTGTCCACATAGGATAGGAGGTCGCTGTGTCTCTCCCTCCCCCGCTTCTTTTTTCCGTCTGTGAAATACACATTTTGTTACATGACGGTGGCAATTCCTTAGAATTTAACTAAAGTTTCTGAATTTATTTAAGTTAGTCGATCACATCTCGATAAAACAAATAGGACAGTGATATTCGCAGGAAGCGCAAAGGAGGGATTACAATGAAGTTTGAAAAAATCTATGGTGGGCGCGGCGTTGCTGCACCGACCCCCGTGCGCAGCATCGCGCACGCGAAGGATGATACTGAGAGCACTTTTGCGCAGATCCTGCAGGAGATGCGCGATGAGAAGGCAGCCGATCTTCAGGATCGCGACAGCAGCGAACCGGATACCATCATCACGCGCGTGCTCGCGGATGGGTCCATCGTTACGCGCGCCTACAAGGGGGCGCGTCTCATCTCCGAGACGACGACACACGGCAATCGTCTCACCCCGAGCAAGGCGCTCGCAGCGGAGCTGACATCCTACCTGCCCAGCCCGCCGCCCGTACCCGCGCAGTCCATGCTGGCGTCGCTCGCGATGCAGAGCATGATGGGACGGCCGGGATTCGCCGGCAACACACTGTAGATCGTATCGGCTGACGGCTCATTACGATAGACATCTGCTGCTCTTCTAGCCATGAAGTGACCGAATAGGTTCCTTCATCACTGATTCCTACGGGGGTATCCCCACAAAACGACCTCTCACCCAGTGGAATGTGTGAGAGGTCGTTTTGTGTATGGAGGAGCACGGATAGTCAGATCAGCGCAAGATATCTGCATCTCTGACGTGCCTTTTATCCACTGTATTACATTGACGATCCCATCATCCACAACACGTCGTATAGCAGTACCGCACTATACTGTGGGGAGACGACAATGCTGCCGCTCCGATCAATGAATCCCCACTTGCCGTCCTTTATGATCGGGGCAATTCCGGCGGAGAAATGCCACGGGAACTCCAGCCCTGCAGGGAGATGAAAGGCAATCTGTCCGGCCTTGTCAACTGCATGGGGCAGGGCTTTTCCTCGTTTTCCTGTGATCTCCCGCAGGTCTTTATACGCTGTTTTCCATCATCATTGTGAACGGCGGCGGTTGGATTCATCAAAAAAGCACGGCAGATGGCAAGGCCGTGCTTTTTCGTTAGACGAATCTAATCCGTCGATGCTATCATGACGGTCAAAGCGATTCGGTCACAGGCATTCCCTAGGAGGTATGGCGAAAGATGATGACATCGATGATTGTCCTGATCCTGTTCGGCGTGGTGGCATGCGGCGCAGCGCTGTGGTCGATGTACCGCGGGCTGAGCGGCGGAGCGACCAAAAAATTCCTCCATTTTGAGAACGGACGCCTGACCGTATACTATTACTCCTTCCCGGGGATGCACGAGAAGACATACGCGCTCGATCAGATCCGTGAGGTGCACTTTACCCATCACTGGATGCGCAGCCCTGTCTCGCATACGGGCAAGATGCAGATCGTATTGCACGACGGGACGGTGAGCCGGTCGTTTTTCTACGACGGGAGCGTCCACATGAAAAAGATGGTGCTCGCCACCTCGCTGGCGCTGATGAGCCTCACAACGAAGGAGCTCGCCGAGGAGTTCCGCCGTCATGGCGTACACCGCATCATCATCGATCCACATCTTTTGGCGTGAGGCAGGGCAGCGGAGACAATCAAAAAGCACGGCTTAGCGATAAAGCCGTGCTTTTTCATTTACTGTGCTAAGGAAGCACTGATAAATTCGGTACAACCATCTTGACGCATCTTTTTTGCCCGCACTTCGGCGGAAAATCCTCCAC
>JABZYJ010000039.1 GCA_015265235.1 Selenomonas sp.
AATGTATCCGATACGGGCAGTGCGCCGTTTGACACAAACTGGTTCTGGGCAGCGGTCAACGCAAATAAGGAGTACCCCTATATGGCGCTCAAGCGCCATCTGGAGGGCACGACGAAGATCACCACAACGATCAGCGCCTCGGGGGCAATCACAAATGTCTCCGTCTCCTCCTCCTCCGGATACAGTGTACTGGATGAGGCGGCGGTCGCCGCAGCGTATGCGGTCGGCAGCTACCCGAATCCCACAGGGGGACCGGTAACCGTAGATACGAACGTCCAATTTAACCAGTAAAAAAAATAAGCTATGATGCACGCACATCATAGCTTATTTTTTTACTTTTCCTCAAGGAGCTGTACGAGCTCATCGTAGTCGCGCCGCAGCTGCTCATATTCATCCATCAGCTGAAGCACGGAAAGCACTGCGATGCGCTGAACATCGAAGCTGCGCACCTTCTTCGACATCTCCTTGATGCGGCGGTCACTCTCTGCCGCCAGCCGCTTGAGGCGATCCGGTTCATCGGTCTTGAGCTGGTAGCTCTGCCCAAACATCTCGACGACAACGCGCTTTGTCGTCTGTTTTTCCTCTGCCATGGCTCTCACCGCCTTTTATCCGCGAAGCTGTGCGTGAAGCTGCTCCTCCGCCGCCTGCAGGATCGCGGCGAACGCCGCATCCACTTCCTCATCGGTCAAGGTCTTGTCGTCGGACTGGAAATGCAGGTGGAACGCCATGCTCTTCTTCCCCTCGCCCACCTGTTTGCCCTCATAGACATCAAAGAGGGTCGCACCGCGGAAGTAACTGCCGCCCTTCTTCGCGATGACGCGCTCGATCTCCGCCGTCGTAAGGTCAGCATCCACGAGGATCGCAAGGTCGCGCGTCGATGCGGGATACTTTGGCAGAGCCTTAATCGCAGCCTTTTTCTTGCGGTAGCGCAGCAGTGTCTCAGCATCCATCTCAAAGACGTAGACACTCTGTCCGATGCCAAAGTTCGCGGCGACCGTCGGATGAATCTCGCCGAGGACGGCGATCACGTCGCGCCCCTTTTTGAAGAATGCCGTCTTGCCGGGGTGCATCGCAAAGTGCTCGCCGCGCTCCACCGTGTATTTTTGTACGCCGATGGCGGAGAGGAAATGCTCCAGCACGCCCTTTGCATCGTAGAAATCGACCATCGCATTATCCGTATCCCATGCGATGGGATTGCGCCGCCCTGTGAGTAGTCCTGCCACCTTGCACTTTTCCTCGACGAGTTCCGTGACAGGCAGTGCCTTCGGGAAGAAGACGGGCGCAATGTCAAAGAGCCGCAGATCGAGATTCCGACGTGCCACGTTGCGCGCCGCATTATCGATAATGCTCGTCAGGAGGGTCGTGCGGACGAGCGGATACTCCTCCATGAGCGGGTTCATGATGGGAATCGCGCGGCGGAGGACGCTGTCCTAGGGCACGCAGAGCTTGTCGAGAGCCGCTGCGCTCGTAAAGCTGAACGAGAGCTCCTCCGTCATGCCGAGGGAGGCAAGGGTCTCGCGCATGGTATCGACAAACGCCTGCATCTCACTGACCGAGCCCTGCAGGACTGCCCCCGACGGCATCTTCGATGCGATGTTGTCAAAACCGTAGAGCCGCGCAACCTCCTCCGAGATGTCCTCCATCAGCGTCACGTCTCCGCGCCATGAAGGAACGACGACGCGATAGGTCTCAACCCCCTGCTCCTCGACGATAAAACCGAGGGAGCGCAGTGCCGATGCCATCCACTCGCCCGGGATGTTCGCACCGATGCGCTCCGCGACGGCGCGCGCACTGAACGTGAGTACCGTCGGGACGCGCGGCGCGGGATTGACGTCAATCGTCCCCTCTGCCACGGTGCAGGCATCCATCTCCGTGAGGAGCTGTGCGGCACGCGTCACGGCACGAATGGTCTCCGTCTCATCCACGCCGCGCTCAAACCGTCCCGATGCCTCGGAGCGGAGACCGATGCGCCGCGCCGTGCGGCGGATGGCCGGCCCATGGAAGGACGCCGCCTCAAGGACGACCGTCGTCGTTTGGTCCGTCACTTCGGAATCGAGTCCGCCCATGATGCCGGCAAGCCCTGCGGGCTTCTCGCTGTCGGCAATGACGAGCTCATCTCCGACGGCGATGCGGTTGGAATCATCCAGCGTATGGAGCTGTTCCCCTGCACGAGCGCGCCGCGCCGTCAGCGTATGTCCTGCGATACGATCATAGTCGTACGCGTGGAGGGGCTGTCCCAGCTCCAGCATGACGAAGTTCGTCACGTCGACGACATTGTTGATCGAGCGGATGCCCGCACCGCGCAGACGATCCACCATCCATGCGGGCGTGGGAGCGACCTTCACATCGCGCAGGACACGCGCAGAGAAACGGTGGCACAGCTCCTTGTCGTCGATGTGAATGGAGACGAGATCCGCAGCGCGGACGCCCGCCGTCTCCTTCACCTCAATCGTCGGCATGCGCAGCGATTTGCCCGTCAGCGCGGCGACCTCCCGCGCAATCCCGATGACACTGAAGCAGTCGGCGCGGTTTGCCGTCAGCTCGAACTCGAGGATCACATCGTCGAGGCCGAGTACCTGCGCCGCCGGTACACCGACGGGTGTATCGGACGGCAGAATGTAGATGCCGTTCACCTGCTCATCGGGCAGTCCCTCGGTATCAATGGCAAGCTCGCCCGCCGAACACATCATGCCGTTCGAGGGGATGCCGCGCAGCTTGCCCTTCGAGATCTTCTTGCCGTCGGGGAGCACTGCGCCGACCGTGGCGACGGGGACGATATGACCCTCGCGCACATTGGATGCGCCCGTCACGATCTGCGTCAGCTCCGCACTGCCCATGTTCAGCTGACAGACGAGCAGATGATCGGAGTCCGGATGCGGCGTGATCTTCTCGATGCGCCCGGTGATGACCTTTTCAAGCCCCTCGTCGGCACGCACAATGCGCTCGACGGGCACACCGGCCATCGTCAGGCGGTCGGCAATCTTCTCCGCCGGCTCATCTATCTCAACATAATCCTTCAGCCATTTGATGGAAACCTGCATAGTCCCGCCTCCTTAGAATTGATGTAAGAAACGCACGTCGTTGTCGTAGAACAGACGCAGATCATCCACGCCGTACGCAAGCATCGCGATGCGCTCTACGCCCATGCCGAATGCAAAACCCGACACTACATTTGGATCGTAGCCGCTCATGCGCAGAACGTTCGGATGCACCATACCCGCGCCGAGGATTTCGAGCCAGCCCGTGCCCTTGCACACGCGGCAGCCCGCACCATGACAGGCGGAGCAGGAAATATCAACCTCGGTGGACGGCTCGGTGAACGGGAAGAAACTCGGGCGAAAACGCACCTTGGCGTCGGCGTCGAAGAGTTCATGCAGGCACAGCTCAAGCGTTCCTTTGAGATCGGCAAAGGAGATGTCCTTGTCGATGACGAGCCCCTCCACCTGCGTGAACATCGGCGAGTGCGTCGCATCGTAGGAGTCGCGGCGATAGACACGCCCGGGCGCGATCATACGGATCGGAGCATTCGGCTCGTTCTTCTGCATCGTACGTGCCTGCACGGGCGAGGTCTGAGAGCGCAGCAGAATATCCTCCGTGATGTAGAAGGAATCCTGCATATCGCGCGCGGGGTGATCCTTCGGCAGGTTGAGCGCCTCAAAGTTGTAGTAGTCCGTCTCAATCTCAGGGCCTTCCTCTACCGTAAAGCCCATCTGCAGAAAGATTTTCTTGATGCGGTTCAGCGTGATCGTGAGCGGATGCAGATGTCCGATCTGCATCGTGCGGCCGGGCAGCGTGACATCGATCTGCTCAGCGTCGATCTTGGCCGCCAGTTCACGCTGGGCAAGTTCCTCAGACTTCTTCGCGAGGAGCTCCTCGAGCTCGGCACGCGCCTCGTTGACGATCTTGCCGATGCGCGGACGTTCCTCCTGTGCGAGGGCGCCCATGCTGCGCATGAGAGTCGTCAGCTCTCCCTTTTTCCCCAGAATCTTGACACGTATATCGTTAAGCTCACTCAGCGAGCCCGCGGTCTCTGCAATCGCAGCTCGGGCACGCGCCTTGAGTTCTCTGATCTTTTCGTCCATAACGTCCTCCTGTATGTGCACGTCGTCACGACACAATACGATTCAAACAACAATTCTCAGTTTACCATATTCACGCCAAAAAATCTATGGACATGCGGATAAGATGAAGGGAATGTCTGCAAAGAGCACATTTCCAATTTGAACAAACATTGTTTTTATAGTATTCTATACGAGGTCACCAATGTCCCCCACACAAATTGTATCCCCACAGGAGGTCTCCATGGACACACTCATGAAAAGTACTGCCGACCTGATCGCGCAGCCGACCAGTCTCTTTGCGCTGCTCGCCGTACTCATCCTGATCCTCGGCTATCTGCAGATGCGGCGCATTCACTTCACGACCCACATGCTCATCAACGTCGCACTGATGCTCGCACTCACGATCGTACTGCATCAGCTGCGCATCTTTCACATGCCGCAGGGCGGGAGCGTCACCATCGGCGGGATGATTCCCCTCCTCTTTCTCACCTACCGTTACGGGGCGGGCATCGGCTGTCTCGCGGGCTTCCTCTACGGCATGATCAACCTCATGCAGGATGCATTCATCCTGCACCCCCTGCAGGTACTCTTCGACTATCCGCTGCCCTATATGGCACTCGCGATTGCTGCTGCCGTACCGGGACGGATCTTCGCGGGAGCCGCACTCGCCTTTGCGGCACGCTTCGCCTGCCACTTTATCTCGGGTGCTGTGTTCTTCGGCTCATACGCACCGGAGGGAATGTCGCCCTATCTGTATTCCCTCGTGTTCAACGCGACCTACCTCGTCCCCGAGGCGCTGATCTGCTTCATCCTGCTGCGCGTACTCCCCGTGCCGCGCCTCCTCGCTGCGATGGATCGGCAAACGCCGCTCTATGGGGCGAAGCTGTCGCTGTAATGGCTTAGCTGTCCTCGTACGTGCGCACGCGCAGTGTCAATCCGCGCTCCGCACAGATCTTGCGGCAGCGAGCGATCTCCTCCTCGTTCTCGACCTTCTCCACGACAGTGAGAACAACATGGGGAATGTAGGGCTTGCAGTGCTCGGCAAAGGTGAGCATCGCCTCATAGGAACCGATGCCGAACTTCGAGCGCGTGAGCGCAAGATAACGCTCGGCATTCGATGCATTGAGACTGATGGAGATGGTGTCGAGCAGCCCCGCAAAGCGCTGTGCAAAGACGGTGCCATGCTCCAGCTCGCCCAGCCCGTTCGTATTGACGCGCGTCGGCACCTGCGGATGATGCGCCTTGACATAGCGCAGGACACCGAGCACCGTGTCTAGGCGCATCAGGGGCTCGCCGAAACCGCAGCATACGACTTCGGAGATGTATTCCCACGGCAGGCAGTCAAGCTGTTCCGTGATCTCAGCAAGTGTCGGATCATGGTCGATCCAGAGCGAGGACTCCTTCGCCATCTCCTTCATGCTGCGCAGACAGAAAACGCAGTCACAGTTACAGGAGTTCGTGATATTGACATAAATGGCACGCTTGCCCTCAGGCTGCTCGCGCAGACTCTCCTCCATCGGCAAATAGCGGCCACCCGCATGGGTCGCATAAACAATCATAATATGCTCCTAATGATACACAGAAATGAGAAAAGCTGCCCTTACGGCAGCTTTTTTGTTGCACAGCCTTACAGTTTGGTCAGCTCGCCCATAAATTCCTCAAAGGGCAGCCCGTAATTCCACGGCAGATCCAGCTCCTCCGCATAGGCGAGGCAGTGACCGATAAAGTCGGCGGCACATTTCACCCCATCCGTAAGGGGGATACCGCGCACGAGGGACGCCGCGACAATCGCCGCAAACACATCGCCCGAACCGGAACGGTCACGCCCGATCTTCACATGATCGTAGCAGCGGCTCTCTCCATCCTCATAGAGGTACGTGCGCACGCAGTCGCCCGCGTGAAGGCCGGTAATGACAACAGCACGCGGCCCCATCGCTGCGAGCTGGTGTGCCATGTGAGACAGCTCTGCATCGGTTACCACGCCGTCCGGCGGATACGGCAGATCGAGGAGCTGACACGCCTCTGTGAGGTTTGGCGTCACAACGTCTGCGAACGGCATCAGCTGACGCATCTTCGCACAGAGTGCGGGCGTATACGAGGAGTAGAGTTTTCCATGATCTCCCATCACGGGATCGACAATGACCAGCGTGTCCTTGCCCTTAAACGTATGCACCGCATCGAGGACGACCTCGATCTGCTCCTCCGAGCCGAGAAAGCCCGTGAGGATCGCATCGAAATCGAGATCGTTCTCCGCCCAGTTCTCCATGTACGGGCGCATACGCGCCGTGTAATCGTCGAGATAGTGTTTTGGAAAGCCTGTATGTACGGAAAGAATCGCCGTTGGGAGCGGACACGCCTGCACACGCATCGCAGAGATCAGCGGGAGCTGTACTGCCACTGAGCAGCGGCCGAATCCCGTAATGTCATTGATGAGAGCGATCCGTTTTTGCCGCGCCGTCAACGGTTGTCCACCCGTTCCGGTACACGGTCGTGCTGCGCGAGGCGCTCCCACGCCAGTGTCTCGTACTTTGTCCCCGGGATGCCGTAGTTTGCATAGGGGTCGATCGAGATGCCGCCGCGCGGCAGAAATTTCCCCTGCACCTCGATGTACTTCGGTGCCATCAGGCGGATCAAATCACGCATGATGACATTGACAACATCCTCGTGGAAGTCGCCGTGATTGCGAAAGCTCACCAGATAGAGCTTCAGTGATTTGCTCTCGACCATGCGCTCCGCCGGCATATAGGAAATATAGATCGTTCCGTAGTCCGGCTGCCCCGTAATCGGACAGAGTGTCGTAAACTCGGGGCAGTTAAAGCGTACCCAGTAGTCATGATCCGTATGCTGATTTTGAAAGGTCTCCAATGCCTCAGGCGCATAGTCATATCCGTAGTCCGTCCGCTGCGCGCCGAGCGAGGTCAGCCCCTCCTCTGCTTTTTCTCTTGCCATTACATCCCCAAAAACTTTTGTTCAAATATATCCTGCGGTTCAGGGCGTCCAAAGAGGTAGCCCTGAATCGTATCGGTCTTGCAGATCTTGACGAGGCAGTCGTACTCGTCCTGATGCTCCACGCCCTCGATGCAGGTGGTCTTGCCGATGCTGTGGCAGAGCTCCACCGTATACTCGACGAGCTTCTGATCGAAATGATTGTCCAGAATCCGCATGACAAACGCACGGTCGATCTTGATGATGTCGCAGTTCAGATTCTTGAGCGAGGACAGCGAAGAGTATCCCGTGCCGAAATCGTCCATGGCGATCTTGATGCCGTGCATCCGAAATGCGTCGAACTGCGCATTGACGAATTTCATGTCGCTGACGATCTTGCTCTCCGTCAGTTCCAGGACGACGGCATCCGGCGGCATATCATGCCGATGCAGGCAGTCCTCGATGAACTCGAGGAACGAGAGATCCTTGATCTGCTCATAGCTCATGTTGACGCTCATGCGGAAGTTCGGAATCTTCTTCCGCCACTCCTTGCAGACGCGCAGCGCCTGCTCAAAAATCCAGCGCCCGACGGGCACAATGGTCTTGGTCTCCTCAAGGATACGGATGAATTCCATGGGCGCGACCATGTGTCCCTTTTCGTTCTTCCAACGGAGCAGCGTCTCCGCACCGACGATATGCTGGTCGTCGCCTGCGACCTGCGGCTGGAAGTATAGCTCGAAATTGCGGCACCCCGCCTTGACATCCTCGAGGATCTGCTCCTGAATCGTCAGCGACCGCAGCCAGCGGTTGTAGACCTCCTTCGAGAACGCATTCAGTCGATTCTTTCCGCCTGCTTTTGCCGTATCCAGTGCCGCCTGCGCGTATTTATGCAGGACAAGCGGATCGCGCGCCGCCTGCGGATAGAACACCATGCCCGCCGACATGGTGACGAGATACTGCCGTCCTTCATAGACCTGCGGGTGCGCGAACTCGCGCTGGACGCGGATGAAAAACTCCTGCAGCATCTCCTCGTCCGCCTCAGGATAGATGAGCCCAAACTCATCCCCATCCAAACGATAGAGCGAGAGACGGCGCGGGACATTCTGCAGGATGCACTCCGAAATCTCCCGCAGAATTGCATCACCGACCTCATGGTTGAATGCCTCGTTCACCATGCGGAAATTATCGATGCCCATGACGAGGAGACCTCCGCCCTTCCCCGTCTCACGCGCCGTGCGCAGCGCCTCGCCAAGATCCTCGGTGAACTGATAGCGATTCAGCAGCCCCGTCACCGAGTCTGCCGCATTACGCCGTGCAAGCTGGCTGATCGTCCCAACGAAGAGATTCGGCTGTCCATCCTCGGACAGTCCGATCTTCCCCTTCAGGCGCAGCCATGTGAGATTGCCCTTCGCATTCGTAATGCGGAAGTCCAGCTGCCGTTCCCGCCCCTCCGTCACGTCCAGCAACGAGGAAAATATCGCATCAAAGGCGTGGCGATCCTGTATGCAGACCAATGGGCGCAGCACGTCGGCAACATGGGTCAATGTCTCCGACGGCAGCGCATAATCTCGGACAAGTGCAGGCGGAGCAAGAAACACATCGGCAGTCGGATCCATCATGAAGGCATAGTCGGAGGTTGTGTTTTTCATCAGATCAAAGATCCGCTTGTTCTGCCTGAGTATCGGGCTCAGCGGTGCTCTCTTCTTCCCTGCCATCTTCCGTTCCCTCTCTTCTCCATCGCTCTATGGCAAATAAATTAAACTCCTATTTTTATCATTATATACTTTTTCTCCGGGACATGCAACCAACGGACGCTAGGAAGAGCTCATTTTTGTAGGAAAAAAGTTTCAATGACTTTTTTCCTATATCTATTGAAAAATTTCTTGTTTTTTATTATGATAATAGAAAGCGTTCATAAAAAATGCGGATAAACGAAAATTCATCATTATTGATGTGGTGTTCTCCGTACATCCCATATTACAGCAAAGGAGATTCAGGCTGTGGCTGTCATCGAATTAACGAGAGAAACATTTGCCTCCGAAGTCCTAGCGGAAAAGCGTATGGTCGTCGTCGATTTTTGGGCGTCATACTGTATGCCATGCCGTATGCTCATCCCCGTGCTGGAGGAGGCCTCCACCGCACGCAGCGATGTCAAGTTCTGTAAGATCAACGTGGATGATGCGCAGGACATCGCCGAGCGATACGGCGTGATGAGCATGCCGATCCTCATCTTCTTCAAGAATGGAGAGCCCGTCGATGAGTCCATCGGGCTCATCACGAAGGACGAACTGCTCGCCATCCTCGAAAAAAACAAATAATACAGCTGCGCTGCTACATGACAGTGTTTCACTGCGTGCAGCAGTTTTTTTCGCAGCTGCGCTGACGCATGGACTCATAGAGGATCGCCGTGGCGGCCGAGGCGACGTTGAGCGACTCCGCCTGCCCGCACATTGGGACGTAGAGGTGCTGACACGCGCCCAAGAGGCGCTCCGATACACCGTTTGCCTCGTTGCCGAGAATGACAATCGTGGGGCGACGCAAATCCGCCGCAAAATGCGTCACGGCATCGGCGTCGCACGCGGCAGCATAGAGATGTAGGCTTTGTTCCTGTGCGAAACACAGGAGTTCCTCATCATCGACCCCGCTGATAAAGGGAACGTAAAACAGAGAGCCCATCGTTGCACGGACAACCTTGCTGCTGTATACATCTGCACAGCCGCGCAGAAGTATCACGCCCGCTGCGCCCGCTGCATCCGCCGTGCGCAGAATCATGCCGACGTTGCCGGGATCCTGCACACGATCGAGAGCCAGATAAAACGGTGCTTTCTCCGCTGTGTGTACGAGATTGGTCAATGCCTTGCGGGGAGGGCGCTGCAGCAGCAGCAGGATTCCCTGCGGCGCGTCCGTCTCCGCGCAGGCGGCAAAGAGCCGCGGCGTGACGCAGCTAACCGGCACGCCGCGCAGACGCAGCTGCTCTGCCAGCACGGCAGCCCGCTCCGCCGCCAAGGCACGCTCCGTCACTACGGCGTGTAGAATCTGTCCGTCTGACCGCGCTGCCATCTCGGCAAGACGCAGGCCCTCCACCAAAAACACATTTTCCTTGGCGGCACGGCGCGGGCTGCGCGCCAACACAGAGAGGCGGCGGATGAGTGGGTTCTCCGCACTCGTGATTGTCTCGATCTTTTTCATCGTATAAAAAGAGCCTGATGAATCCGATGACTCATCAGGCTGCTCCCATCTTACTGATTTTCCTTTGCGACGTTCACAAGCTGCGTGAATGCCGCTGCATCGGCAATGGCGAGATCGGCAAGCATCTTGCGGTTGACCTCGACCCCTGCATTCGTCAGACCCGCGATAAAGCGGCTGTACGAGATGCCGTTCGCACGCGCTGCTGCATTGATGCGTGCGATCCAGAGACGACGGAACGTGCCCTTCTTTGCACGACGGTCACGGCGCGCATAGTAGAGCGCCTTCATGACAGTCTCGTTTGCCTTCTTGAACTGCTTGCTGCGCGAGCCGCGATAGCCCTTGGCAAGCTTCAAAATCTTCTTATGACGACGGTGTGCCGTAACACCGCTCTTTACTCTTGGCATAGCAATTCCTCCTGTTTCCTACCCACGTAGGGTTCTCTTCATTGCCCCGTTTATGCGTAGGGGAGCATCTTGCGGATGCGCTTGTAGTCCGAGTTGTCGGCAAGTGCTGCCTTGCGCAGGTTGCGCTTGCGTTTCGGCGTCTTCTTCTCCAGAATATGTCTCTTGTACGCCTTGTTGCGACGGAACTCTCCGCTCCCTGTTACGGTGAAGCGCTTTGCTGCAGCGCGGCGCGTTTTAATCTTCGGCATCGCCATTTCCTCCTTTATCTTCCTGCTTCGCGGGTTTTGCCGCCTTGGCGGGCTTCTGCACCTTCGGCGAAAGAATCATCGTCATATTCTTTCCCTCGAGCTTCGCACCGCGTTCGATCGACACGAGATCGCCCAACCGCTCGGAGACGCGGTCGAGAACCACGCGCCCGAGTTCCGGATGGGAGAGCTCACGCCCACGGAACATGATCGTCACCTTGACCTTGTTGCCCTCTTCGACGAAGCGAAGCGCATTCTTCAGCTTGACATTGAAGTCATGCTCGTCGATGTTCGGACGCAGCTTGACCTCCTTGATGCTGATGGTCTTTTGCTTCTTCTTCGCTTCTTTCTCACGTTTCTGCTGCTCATAGCGGAACTTTCCAAAGTCCATGATGCGGCAGACGGGCGGCTTCGCCTTCGGCGCCACCTCGACCAGGTCGAGATGCTGCTCCTCCGCCATGCGAAGGGCATCGCGCGTCAGCATAATGCCAAGCTGTTCCCCCTCCGCACTGGTGACACGCACCTCACGGATATGGATTTCCTCATTGATTCGCAAAGATTCCCTGCTTATGGCAAGAACACCTCCTGGTACGGATGCGCAAGATTACGCCATCCGGCAATAGAAAAGGGCGGCATAAAGCCACCCTGATACACTCTCTCATGCAACCCGTCAGACATCTGTGCCCGCAGGTGAGAAGCGGTGGCTTCTGCTTTCAACGTGAGATATATTACCACAGATCGGCGTATCCTGTCAATACTCCAGTGCACGCGTCGCAATTTTTTCCTGTACGAGCGCGATAAAGTCCGCGACGGGCAGGACTGTGCTGTCCTTCTCTCCATACTTGCGGAAGGCAACTGTGCCGCTCTCCATCTCCTGATCGCCAACCACCAGCGTGTACGGCGTCTTCTTGACCTGGCTCTCGCGGATTTTGTAGCCCGTCTTTTCGTTGCGTGCGTCCACCTCAACGCGGAGGCCGAGGTCGAACATCTTCTTATACAGTTCCTCCGCGTATGCGGCATGACGCTCCGTAATCGGCAGGATACGTACCTGCACGGGAGCCATCCACACGGGGAATGCACCTGCATAGTTCTCGATCAGGATACCGATAAAGCGCTCAATCGAGCCATAGACCACGCTATGCAGCATGACGGGACGATGCTTTTCGCCGTCCTCACCAACATAGGTGAGATCGAACTTCTCGGGCAGACTCATATCGAGCTGGATCGTGCCGCACTGCCACGTACGTCCGATGGAGTCGCGCAGGTGGAAGTCGATCTTCGGGCCGTAAAACGCGCCGTCTCCCTCGTTGACGACATAGTCCAGACCGCGGTTGTCCAGTGCCTTCTGCAGGCCATTCGTCGCCATCTCCCACATCTCATCTGTGCCCATCGAGTCCTCGGGGCGCGTCGAGAGCTCTGCCTTGTACGTCAGTCCGAACGTGCGGTAGACCTCGTCGAAGAGGTCGATCGTGTGCTGGATCTCACCCTCGATCTGATCGGGGGTCACAAAGAGATGCGCATCATCCTGCGTGAAGTTGCGGACGCGGAAGAGCCCGTGCAGAGCACCCGAAAGCTCGTGACGATGGACGAGTCCCAGCTCGGCAAGACGCAGCGGCAGATCGCGGTAGCTGTGCAGCTGGGAACGATAGACGAGCATGCAGCCGGGGCAGTTCATCGGCTTGATTGCATAGTCCTCTTCGTCGATCTCCGTGGTATACATATTCTCGCGATAGTGGAACCAATGCCCCGAGGTCTCCCAGAGCTTACGGCTGAGAATCACAGGCGTGCTGATCTCCTGATAACCGTAGCGGCGATGTACCTCGCGCCAATAGTCGAGCAATGCGTTGCGCAGTGCCATGCCGTTCGGATGGAAGAACGGGAAGCCCGGCCCCTCCTCATGCAGGCTGAAGAGATCCAGTTCTCTGCCGAGTTTTCGGTGGTCGCGCTTTGCCGCCTCCTCCAGCATGTGCAGGTAGGAATCAAGTTCTTCCTGCTTCTCAAACGCCGTGCCATAGATGCGCTGCAGCATCTTATTCTTCTCACTGCCGCGCCAGTATGCACCTGCGACACTCTGCAGCTTAAATGCCTTGACCTTGCCGGTCGAGACGACATGGGGGCCTGCGCAGAGGTCGGTGAACTCGCCCTGCGTATAGAGGGAGATCACCTCGTCCTCTGGCAGATCCTCAATCAGCTCTACCTTATAGTTCTCACCCTTCTCACGGAAGAGTGCAATCGCCTCTGCACGGGGAATCTCGCGGCGGACAAGCGGCAGATTCTCCTTGACGATCTTCTTCATTTCCTTTTCGATATCACGAAGATCGGCATCCGTCAGCTGGTGCTCCATGTCGAAATCGTAGTAGAAGCCATTCTCGATCGCAGGTCCGATCGCGAGCTGCACATGGCTCTCCGGATACAGGCGCTTCACCGCCTGCGCCATGACGTGCGCCGCCGTATGGCGCAGAGCGTGGCGGCCGCCCTCATCATCAAAGGTCAGCACGCACAGCGCAGCATCCTTCGTGACCGGCGTCGTCAGATCGACAACCTCGCCGTCGAGGCTCGCCGCGAGTGCCTTTTTCGCCAAGGAGTTGCTCATGCCCTTGACGACATCCAGTATGCTCGTCCCTGCCTCTGCCTCGCGAACGGAGCCATCCGGCAGTGTCAGCTTTATCATAAAATGCTCTCCCTTCCAAATAAACAAAAGCCCTGTCCCTGTGGGATAGGAAATCCATCCTCTCGGGGACAAGGCGACAGGAAGCACCGTGATTTCGTACTCCCATAAGTTTCCACCCTAATCGGTAAAATTATTATAAGGCGGTCAATTCTCTGTGTCAAGGGATTTGTGTTCTGCCATGGCCTGCAGCTGCTCTGACGGGGCAATCACGGGGATGCGAAGATGTCTCCCCGCATGGATTGTGCCGTCGGGCGGCAGATCGTTCACCTCGATGATGGCCTCCTCGAGATCCTTTGCCGTGGATTCCTTTGCCGAGTAGGTCTGTGCAATCGACCAGACACTCTCCCCGTGTGCTACGGACACCTCCACAAAGTCCGCCGAGCGCAGATAGGGATTCGTTAGATGCAGGGCAGAAATTCCCATCCAGACGAGCGCGATTACGCCGAAGAGAAGTCCGACGCGCTTCTTATTCACTGTTCTGCGTGTTTTTCTGCGTCTCATATCCGTACCTCCGAACACTCATATCGCATATACATTCTCAAAACTTCTGTTCGTATATAAGATAACACAGAAAGAGTGTTCGGTCAAGTATTTTCGAACGCATCTTTGCAAAAAATTTGGGAAGCACTGATAAAATGAGGTCTGCCAGATTGGCGTAGATTTTTTCGTCCGAACGAGGTGGAAAACCGGACGCAGA